>JAFAUE010000090.1 GCA_019243475.1 Acidobacteriota bacterium
AAGGCCGTTATGACCCCCGAAGCGCTCATTATTACCAGTGATTTCGAGCTGTGCCACATGGTGCGGCTTGCGGTGGAGCGCTTTGGCATTACCGCGGCCATTGCCCTCAGTCCTGCCGACGCACTGCAACAGCTCGCGCGCAACAAGTTTGATTTGGTGGTTGTCGACTGTTCCAACCTGGAACATGGCTGCGCTGCCCTGCGCAAAATGCGCCTGAATCCGACGCACCGCTCGGCCGTTTCGATCGCGATTGTCCTCGACCGCGACCACACCCGCTACGTCTGCGACTCGGGTGCAAACTTCGTAGTGGCGCATGCCACCTACGAGACTGAGGTCCCCTGTACCCTGCGATCGGCATACGGTCTGGTTCTCCGCGAGCGAGGGCGTTATAACCGCTTTCCTCTGGCGGGGACAGTGCTCGTGCGCGCGGGAGGCTCCCAGAGAACTGCGCAACTCTTGAACATTAGCCAGGGCGGCATTTGCATTTCGGGAATCTCTGAGCCCATTTCGGGAACGGTGCAATTGCGGCTCTCACTGGAGGACGGCAGGGCTCCACTTGCCATGAGTGGAAACGTCGTCTGGCAAAGAGAGCAGCGGGTCGGTGTGCAATTCACCAGCATGCCGAAGGCCAGCCGAACCGAGCTGGATACATGGCTGGCCGCGCAGTTCGATGCTCAGAGCAAAGCTCATCGGCCGGCGCTTCCCCTGGGTCCAAAAGAAGGCTTCGAGCCGCTCGACTTGTCACGGACATCGGCGCCAACGAATCCCGGAGGAATCCATCCAATCGTGACGGCAATTATTCGCGGCGGTCCGGTACGCGCGCGCTGTTCCGGCTGCCAAGCCACGATCGCCCTGGGCAACACCATCGGAACGGCGCTCGAACAGGAACGAAAGCTCCGCGAGGCCTTCGTCGCACACGTGCAGGAAAAACACCATACGGAACTCGCGGAGGTATTGGCAGCCTCCGCGAATGCTTCAACTTCTTAGCGTCACGGCGCCCTCAAACCCGCGGCGAACTCTATCCCAAGTTATCTCCTGTGAGAAAAGTTCCGCCTACAGGCGCGGCAATCGCGTTGGCAGATAGGTCTGCAGCGAAATTAATTGAAGATTTTCTTCTCAGTCGGATGGAGAAGGTTCAGGCCGGAGTTGTCGACATCGCTGTGTTATCTGCCGGCCGACGGGAGAAGCTCAATGCAGGCAGGGGCGAGCGCCTTGACCGGCGAAGCCGTTCGCATTACCTTGCCACTTCGTCCCGAGGCGGCCAGTCGATCGATGCCTTGGCAAAAATAGCGAGGCGATGTGCTGATCGTTGCTGTCTCATATGACTTCGAGAGCTTGAACCGCCGTATCGTGGCTCTGCAGAATCTGGGGCACGCCGTGGTGCCTGCGTCGTCGCTTGAAAGCTGCATCAATGCGATGTTTACCGGCGCGTATCACGTGCTTGTGATTGGCGCGACGGTGCCCCGCGCAGACCGCATCCAGATTGCGAAGGAGAGCCGAAGTCTGCGGGCGCAGGCCGGCATCATCTCGGTGGAATGGCCGGGCTCTGACCGGCTGGAACAAGCGGATATCACCATACCTGCAGGTCACGAGGAGTTGCTTCTGGATGCGGTGAGGCGGTTCCAATACCGATCCTGACCGCCTGCGCTCTTGGCAACGGACGCGAGGCGCGGGGCCGCAACAACCTTTACAAGCCGGCTTACCCGGAGTACCAGTCACTGCGCTATAATCCGCGAGCAATTCTGCCCCCCAATTAGAGAAATCGTTCTCCTGCGAAGACGAGGAGCCGTAGACCCATGGCTACAGCCGGCTTAAAACCATCTGCAGGCCCTATTCCCGTTCCAGGAAAAGCAGCGCTACCGGGCGAGACACTCGGATCGGCTTCTTCGGAACCGACCACTACTTCAACGTCTCCGGCTCCGGAGGCCCCGCAGCATTTCCTCCAGCGCATTCAGCTGTTCACTCACCTGACGCCGGAAAACTGCCAACAGGTAGTGAAGCGCATGAAGAAGCGCGACTTTCCGCCCAACAGCGTGATCGTGCGCGAAAATTCGCCTGGAAGTTCGATGTTCTTTATCACTGCGGGCCTGGTGGAGGTCCGCAAGAAAGATCCGGTGACTGCAATCGAATTTCTCGTCGCCGAACTCGGACCGGGAAAGAACTTCGGCGAGATGTCGCTGTTGACCGGCAAGCCGCGCACCGCGACGGTCAGCGCGACTCAGCCGACCACCTGTGCCATTCTGGAACAAAGCGATTTTCAGGACCTGCTGCTCGAGTTTCCCGAAATCGGCGTCGCCATGACGCGCATTCTGGCTGAGCGCGTGGCTGAGGCCACGGCGCACATGGGCGTGGATTTCATAAACCTGGCCAAAATGCAGATCGATCCGCGCGTGCTCGAATTGATTCCGCAGAGCATGTGCATGCAGCACCACATTCTGCCGGTATCGTTCTGCAACAACCGCTTGACGTTGGGCATGACCAATCCAAACAACATCCTCGCCTTTGACGACGTGCGCCGCCTCGTAAAGGGGGTGATGGTCGAGCCGGTGCTGATCACCGATGAAGACTTCAGGAAGTTCATGTCCACAACCTACGTCCAGCTGACCAAGAAGGATGAAGAACCGGTCGCTGCCGGGATGACGGCCGGAACCACCCCAGCGACAGCCGGCAAATCGCGGCCGGAAGTCACAGTGGACCTGCTGCAATCGGACATTATCCGCGGCCTGCAGATGACCGAGGACGACGTGCAGACCACGTCCGACAACAAACAGGAGTTGATGAATGCGTCAGAGGATGCGCCCATCATTCGTCTTTCAAATTCCATTCTGGGACTGGCGATCAAGAAGGGAGCGAGCGACATACACGTTGAGCCGCAGGAGAAGGACGTCGTAGTGCGCTTCCGTATCGACGGCAATTTGCAAACCGTCCAGAACCTTCCCAAGAAGGTGCAGCTCGGCCTGATTTCACGGCTGAAGATCCTTTCCAAGCTCGACATCTCGGAAAAACGGATGCCGCAGGACGGCCGCATAAGCGTGAGCATGGAAGGCAAGCCCATCGACTTCCGCGTCTCTACCGTGCCGGCCAAGTGGGGAGAGAAAGTATGCATGCGCATCCTGGATAAGGCCAACACCACGCTCGGCCTGGAAAAGGTCATCAGTCATGCGGAGACGCTGGCGCTGGTGCGCAGTCTCATCAACCAGCCTTACGGAATCCTGTACGTCACCGGACCTACCGGTTCGGGAAAGACAACTACGCTCTATTCCGCGCTCGCGGAGCTGAACAATCCTGAGTACAACATCTCTACTGTAGAAGATCCCGTAGAGTACGACCTCTCCGGCATCAACCAGATTCAAGTCAATAAAGATATCGGTCTTGATTTCCCGCGGGTCCTGCGGGCCTTCCTGCGCCAGGATCCCGACATCATTCTGGTCGGCGAGACGCGCGACAAGGAAACCGCGCACATCGCCGTGGAGGCCGCGCTCACCGGACACATGGTCTTCACCACCCTGCACACCAACTCAGCTGCCGGCACGTTTACGCGCCTCGGCGAGATGGGAGTTGAGCCGTTTCTGGTCTCGTCGTCCACCATTGGCGTGATGGCGCAGCGCCTTGCACGGCGAAACTGCCCGGGCTGTCGCGAGCAATACGAAGCAGAAGACCATATCTGCGAATTCATGGGACTACCGCCCAAGAGCACGCTTTGGAGAGGACGCGGATGCGATCGCTGCAACGGCAAAGGCGTGCGCGGACGCATCGGCATCTACGAAGTGATGAAGATGAATTCTGAGCTCCGCGCCATGGTGGCCCGCGCGGCGCTCACCGAGGACATTCACGCCGCCGCCCTTCGCAGCGGCATGCTGGATTTGAAAAAATACGCTGCGCTGCTGTTGCTCGAGGGCGAGACCAACGTCGAGGAAGTGCTCCAAGTCGTCAGCGTGCAGGATTGAGAGCAAAGTTTCGAGTTTCCTGTTTTGGGTTTGGCAAAGCCAGAAATCCCGCCAAGACTTGGCGATGACCGGCAGGTTAAACCCTTACCGGCGACCCATTCGCTAGCGCGAACGCTACACAAGCCCGCTGCTTCAGAACCGCCTTCATGCGCCAACGCGTCTTTCTGCGGCTCTAAACGCTACAATCTAACTTCAGACTGAACATGGAGTCGCTGCTCCACGATCTTCGCTACACGCTTCGGATGCTGGTGAAGTGGCCGCTATTCAGCGCGCTCTCCATATCTACTTTGGCGCTGGCGATAAGCGCAAACACGGCAATGTTCAGCATCGTGAATGCCTGGCTGCTGCGACCGCTGCCGCTAAAGGATCCGCAAAGGCTAGTCGCGGTTTGGAAGACTCGCCAGCAGAATCCTACACAGCCGGCATACTTTGACTACTATCACGACTACCTCATCTGGGCTGGACAGAGCCGCGTTTTCGAATCTCTAGCGGGAAGCTTCGAGCAGAACTACTCGATCACCGGTTCCGGCGAAGCGGAGCAATTGCACGGCGCCGTGGCCACCTGGAACATTTTTCAGACGCTAGGCGCGAGTCCCGCATTGGGAAGACTGTTTTCTGCCGACGATGCGCGCGGCGAAGCCGCCTGCGTAATCAGTTACTCATTGTGGAAGGAGCGATTCCATTCCTCGCGCGCTGTGCTCGGCAGCAGTGTGACTTTGAACGAAAAGCTTTATCGCGTCCTTGGAGTCCTGCCCGCAGATTTTTCTTTTCGGCTGCTCGACCGGCCATTCGAAACCGCCGTCTGGACGGTGATTACAAATGACGATAAAAACTACAACGCTGCTTCTCCGGCGCCCGTCAGCGTTCTAGGAAGACTGCAACCTGGAATTACTGTGGAGCAGGCACAGGAGCAACTGTCTTCTCTTCAGCAGGAGCTCAATCGTCGCTTCCGCGATGAGCCGGAGAACTCCGGCGTTCTGGTCGTGAGCCTGCAGGAGGACAATACCCGCACTATTCGCAGCTCGCTCTTGCTGCTATTCGGCGCAGTGGTTGTGCTGCTTGTGATTGCTTGTGTCAATACCGGGAGTCTCATTTTGGGTCGCAACGCACAGCGCGCAAAGGAGTTCGCCGTGCGCGTGGCCCTCGGCTCCGGAATTGGGAGGCTACTGCAGCAACTGACTGTTGAGATCCTCGTGCTTTTTTTGCTCGGCGGACTTGCCGGGCTCGCCCTGGCGTTTGCTTTGGTTCGGGTTTTCGTGGCATGGAATCCTTTTGGCGTGCTGCCTCCGGGAGGTGTTCACCTTGATGCGACCGTGCTCGCGGTGACGGCCGCCGGCGTCTGTCTCACGGCGCTGCTTTTCGGTTCCTTGCCAGCATTTCGCGCTGTTCGCGTTCGAGAGAGCGATGCGCTGCGGGCGGCCAGCCTAAGCACCACATCAGCCAAGTCACAATTGCGTTCGCGCTTCACCTTCGTAGCTGCGCAGATATCCCTTTCACTCATGCTGCTGGTGGCCGCGGGACTCCTGATTTCAACTTTGCTGCGAATCGATTCGGAGCCACTCGGCTTCAGCACGCATGACGTGTTCGCTACCGACGTCGCGCTGCCTTATCTCAGATATGCGAGCGTAGATCAGCAGGGAATCTTTGCGCGTCGTCTGTTGTTGAATCTTCGCGGTCTTCCGGCTTTGCGATTCGCGGGCGCGTCACTGGCATGGCCTTTCAACGTGAATGGCCTCGGTCCAATCGAAATTGAAGGACAACCGGCTGCGCGCGTCTATGAGCTTCCGCAGGCAGCCAGCTTCGTGGTCAGCGACGGTTATTTCGACGCATTAGGAATCCCGCTGCTGCGCGGCCGGGAATTCACTGAATCCGACGGACCCAGATCTCCCCCGATTGCCGTGATTAACGAGGAGATGGCGCGGCAATTCTTTCCCGATACAGACCCTTTGGGAAAGCGCATCCGTCTGCGCCACATCGACGAGACCCGTGGGCCGCTCGATCCCTGGCTCACCGTGGTTGGCGTGGTCGGTGACACGCGCTCGCTTCGTTACAACCAGATTCAATGGGACCGCTATCCTGCCGCGTACACTTCGTTGTTTCAGCGCGAGGAGGAAAGCGGCGTTCGGCGTTCCAGCGCGCTGACTCTCTACCTCTATATGCAGACGGCGCATCCGCTTGCGCCTGCAGCTATTGCTTCCGCCGTGCACTCGATTGATCCGGATGTACCCCTGGGCAGTCTGCGCAGCGCAGGGGAAATCGTGCAAAGTCTGCGCTCGCAGCCCCATGTTCGCGCGGACATGCTCACTACTTTCGCGCTCTTGACGTTGGTGTTTGCCGCTATAGGGATCGGTGGCGCCATGGCTCAGATGGTGGAACATCGCAGGCGAGAGATGGGGATTCGGATTGCTTTAGGCGCCGAAACCGCAAGAATCCGTAATCTGGTGTTGAGTCGAGCCCTTACGCTGGCCGGCGTCGGTATCATTTTGGGAATCGCCGGCGCGATCATCGTTGCCCGGCTGTTGAGCAGCTATCTATATGGCGTTTCGTCGCTCGATCCCTGGACATTCACACTTGTGATTGCGATTCTTTGCGCGGTGTCGCTGCTGGCCGCGTACATTCCAGCACGTCGCGCCACGAAATGCGATCCCATGCTGACGCTTAAGTGTGAGTAAGACCTGACGATGTTAAGCCGCGGCACTCGCCTCGGCCAGAGCTGATTTCTCGTACCTCGCCAGCAGATCGGATGGACTTTCATAGATTTCCATGGCCCCGGCTTTTCGCAGCTCCTGTTCTGGAAATCGGCCGCACAATACACCGATCGTGCGCACGTGGATCTTGGTCGCCGCCATCGCGTCGTATGGAGTATCGCCCACGAACACGGCTTCGTCGGCGTGAACGGCTACTCGCTTGAGCGCTGAGGCCACGATGTCCGGATGGGGCTTGGACTTCTCGGCGTCGTCGGCTGAAGTCTCTTCGTGAATGAGGTCATCGATGTGAGCGATCTTTTTCAGCTCACTCAACTCCTCCTGGCTCGCCGATGTTGCAAGGGCGATCTTACGCCCGTCACGCAAAATTCGCTGGAACAGCTCGCGTACGCGCGGGAATGGGCGTACTTGATCGAGGTACTTCTCTTGAAAAAGCCGGCTGCGATATTCCGCCAGTTTCTCCCCGGTGCGTTTTGCATCGACTTCCCCGATGAGAGCTGGTAGCAGCTGGTCGGAGCCCTTCCCGATCTGGGAGCGGACTCTGGAAAAAGGAATCTCGAAGCCGAACTTCGCAAACGCCTCCTGCCAGGCCCGCGCATGCAGATCGTTGGAATCGACCAGCGTGCCGTCGATGTCGAAGAGCACGGCACGAAGCATAGGATTACGCCGCTTTCCGGTGAGAGGAGCTGCTGCTGCTCTTTTTGGAAGGGACTTTCTTGCCTTTGCGCCGGGCCTCGGAAAGTCCAATTGCAATGGCCTGTTTACGGCTCTTTACTTTCTTTCCGCTACGGCCGGATTTCAGGCGTCCGCGTTTGAATTCGTGCATCTCGCGCTTCACGTCGCTTCCCGCACTGGGACTGTACTTGCGCCGGCTGGATTTGCGTCCGCGCGATGAGGAAGACTTTTTGTGTGAAGAACTGCGGCTCCGCGAAGAGGAACGATGTTTCGTTGCCATAGATGGATTTGCCTCCTGGTGATACTTTTCCCATCGGATGAGATTCACGAGGTTCGGTGCAAGGTTGGCAGAAGAGTCAAACCAGTCGCGGAAACGAAGGATTGATCCTTGAAGCGGCACTTGGGGAATGCCGCTTCTTTTCGGGAATCGTTTACTGCTGCGGAGCTCCTGCCGGGACCAGGATGACTGAAACCTTGGCGCCAGTCATCGAAGCCGCAGGTCGGGTCGTGATTCGTCCTGCGTCGATGCCCTTGCTGCGCGTCAGGTAAGTTTTTGCGTTCTCCGCGCGCTGAGTTGCAAGCGTGTCTTTTTCCGAAGGATTAGCCGAACCTTCAAGCACGAGATTCGCGCTGGCGTCGCGCTGTACGCGCAGAGCGTCATCATCCAACACAGCTTTAGCGCGGTTATCGACGTACGCACTGTTTGGCTTGAAGATCAATTCATTCAAAGTCGTAGGAGCAGGCGGAGTCGAAACAGCTTCGACCGCCACGTTCACGGTGGTTTGGGCCGACAAGCTTCGGTCGTCCGTAGCTGTCGCGGTTACTGTAATTGGACCGGGAGCTGTCGCAGTGAGCGTCGCGCGGCTGGCGTGCGGAGTAATTTGTCCGCCACTCGCCTGATAGGTGTAGGTAACAGTATGTCCCTCTTCAGCGACTCCATTGCACGTGATGTTGTCGGTGTCTCCCACCTGAATGCTGGGGCGGCTCACCGAGCAATTGATCGTGGGTGGCTGGGGCGGCGGCGCGGCTGCTGTCCCGCCTGGTCCGCCTGCGCCGGAGGTCGCGCTTTCGGGAATCGGCGTCGCATCGATCATCTCGACTTGATCGCCCAGATGAATGTCTTCTGGAGTAAATGTGGTCAGAGCCGTGGAAGTATTGGCGGTGGTGTTGATCACCATCAACTCGCCCACGGAATGCCGAGGCAGCTCTCCCGATTGCGTACGGAAGTCGTACTTCAGCGGGTCCTTCTGCGTGTCCTCAAAAGCGGGTGCAGAGAACGGCAGCGACTCGACTGGGTTCGACGCAATCGAGGAATATTCGCGGGTTACGCGGAAATAGTCGCCCGGCTTCACCCCTTGAGATTCGCCGATGTTCAAATACACAACGCGGCGCATTCCGATGAACGTATCAAGATCGCGTCCCATGACAACGCGTCCGGTTGTCTTCCCATTCGGCGGCGCGAATTGCTCAAACGTGGTCTTCTTGAATTCAGGGCGTGGCCTTTCCTGAAATGGGACCGCTATATCGCCCGGCAAAGTGGTGCTGCAGCTGCTCTCGATCTGCGCCACTCCCATTTTCTTGCGGATGTACAGAACCTTGGCGCGTCCGAGGTCCTGGTAGAGTTCGCCGAGGTTGGCGAGCTGGGCCAATTGGCCGGGATAAGTCTCATATCGGTTTGGATCGATTGCATGGCGCAGGAGCTGATACTCCTTGCCTTCCTGGATATCGTCGCCCTTGAGGTAGAGGTATCCGCCGTTCGAATAACCGACTTGCTCCGGAGCGTTGTTGCCGGCAACGACGGTCGCACTGGGACGAAGCGCGTTCTTGGTAATGAACCCCGCACAATAGATCTCCGCCAGAGTAGGGCCGTTAAAGCGCTCAACCAGATTGGTTGCGGCGATCCTGGGTTGCGCCGGGGGTGGAGCTTGGCTCTCGGTAGCCGGGGGCGCAGAAGGCTGCTGCTGAGTTTGTAACGGCTGCGCTGAGGGCGATCCCTGGGCGGGGGCCTGATTCTGCGCAAAGGCCGCGGTGGCCGCGAGCAGCGAAACGGCAAATAGATATCTCATATTCCTCCAGCTTCAGCGACCCCAAGTCTTAGGAAAAGAGCACCTTAGGGCGTGTCCTTGAGAGCAGGCCGCTCCCTCGTGAGCAGGGAGCTTGGCTCAATGTAGCCGAGCATACCCGAGCGTCAATCGCAAACGTAGTAACCAGTTGAGTACACCGGAAGGGTGCAGTGGACGGTTCTACTCCTCATTTGCAGTTGCATCTAGATTTGTGCACCATTAAGATGCCCGTCCGGCGTAAGTGAATGAGAAGCGAGACCCCAAGTTTCGCCGCCCGATTCCTGCGCCATCGGCTGCCTAGGGTCTGCGTGGCCCTTTTTGCCCCTACCCCGGCGGAGCTGATGGAAAAGATCGAGGCGGCCGCCAACGAGAACTCCTTGCTGGAGTTACGTTTAGACTACCTCGCTCAGCCGGCGCAGATACTTCCCAAGCTCAAGCAGTTTGCGGAATTTCACCGCGACATCGTGCTTGTAGGCACCTGCCGACGGACCGTGGCTGGCGGCAAGTTTCGTGGCTCGGCAGCCTCGCAATACGAGTTTCTGCTGAAATTAGCCCATGCCGGTTGTCAGTTGGTGGACATCGAGGTGGAAACGGCTAAATCTTTGAAAAATCGGGAGATCGAGAAACTGCGCCAAGTCGCCGGCGTGATCGTCTCGTATCACGATTTCCGGGCCACCAAGAAGCTTGATGAGATATGGGAAGAGATGCGGCAGATTCCTGCCGACTACCTGAAGGTCGTCTCTACCGCTAAGTCCCTCTCAGACAATGTGAAGATGCTGCGTCTCCTGGAACAGCGCAGCGATGCCGTGAGCACGGTTGGGGTGTGCATGGGCGAAGCGGGCATCATCAGCCGCATTCTGAACGTGCGCTCCGGGAGCGAGTTTACGTTCGCCTCTGCGCAAAGAGGCGAAGAGACTGCGCCGGGTCAGATCGCCGCCCGGGTTCTGCGTGACGTTTACCGTATCGACATGGTGGACGCAGCCACCAAGGTCTACGGTGTGGCCGGCGATCCCATCGGACATTCGCTATCGCCGCAGATGATGAACACGGCGTTCCGGCGAGAGAACATCAATGCCGTGTATGTCCCGTTGCAGACACACGATGTGAAAGACCTGCTCAACTGTGTGCGCGAGATTCCCATTCAGGGACTCAGCATCACCATGCCTCTCAAGGAAAAGATCCTCGAACAGCTGGATAAGACGGACGCGATTAGCGCCAAAGTGGGGGCATGCAACACGTTGATCCGTTCCCAGGATGGGAAACTGTACGGCTTTAATACAGACGTTGCGGGAGTCGTGCGGCCACTGGAACAAAGAGTTGCGCTTACCGGCGCCAGGATCCTGGTTATCGGGGCCGGGGGAGCCGCGCGAGCCGCAGTGTTTGGATTGAAAGAAAGGCACGCTGAAGTTTGGGTGATGAATCGCACCGCAGAGAAGGGGCAAAAGCTGGCACGGCAGGCACACGCGCATTATGTCTCCCGTCCGCAGCTGAAGAAGTTGGAATTCGACGTCATCATCAATGCCACGCCGGTAGGCATGAATTCTTCGCGGCCGCAGTCTCCTCTCGAGGAGTCCGAGCTGCGCGCGCGGTTTGTTTTCGATATGGTCTATAACCCAATCGACACCCGGCTGCTGAAAATGGCACGCGTAAAAGGGCTGCAGGTGATTGCCGGCACCGAAATGTTTGTCCATCAGGGAGCGCGACAGTTCGAAATCTGGACCGGCAAGCCGGCCCCCGTAGAGGAAATGCACCGCGCCGTGCTACACGCAATGGGACATACTCCGAATATGCTGATGCGCGAGCCCGCGCCAGCCTTAGAAGCGAGGCGAATGTAGATGTTCGAGCTGCTCACAGAACTCCTGGGCTATGCGCGCAAGCTGCTGCCGCTGCTGGAAATCTACTCAGCCCGTCGGGGAGCGCAGCCGATGCGCGACACGGCTACGCTGGAATTTCAGACGTATGCAGCAGAGGCTCTGCGTGCCGGTCGGGCGGATGCCATGGAACTCCGCGCCAGCCTGGAGGCGGTGAACCAGCGTTTGAAAGTGATTGACGACCAGTCACTTGCAGTGCAGCGCGAGCTGTCCCGACTCGCTGATCAGCAGCGTACCGCGATGATCGCGGTGGTGATCGCTGCGGTAGCTTCCACCGGCGCGCTTATTCTCGCCATTGTCGCCGCAGCTCGCCACTGATTTCCTCCGGTCGCACCGGTCTGCAGCCGTCTACAGCCCCAGCTTCCAACCATTCCGGGCGTCGTCGCCATCCAAAAATTCGCTGCCTCTTGCAGCTTGAAAAGCCATGAACGTTGAACAGACTGTGCAACTTCCCCTGGAAGAATGTGGAACGTTGCAGGACATACCGGCGCCCCTTCCTCCTGCTGTCGTAGAAACTATGAAGATGGTGTTTCGCGAGACTCACGGCGGAGAAATGACGGCGGAAGATCGCGAGTTTCTCGGCATCAGCGACCAGTAGCTCTCGGCTCAATGCCGGAAAGGGTAGTTAGCGTGTCCGCTCACGCTCCATTGCGCGAACGCAAGCTTTGCGCTGCCATCGAAGACGTCTTTCGTCGTACGCATGGCCGCGAGATGACGGCGGAGGAGCGTCTGCTGTTCGGCATCCCCGAGCGCCAGAACGGTCAGCATCGCGAAGGCACGCCCGACAAGGCGGCGGAAACGAATCGCGCACGTCTTGCTCCGAAGCGACGCAGCTAATTCCTCACCGAACCTCTTAGATCTCCACCTTTGCTACCATCGAGGTAGTGAAGTCTTCCGACAAGGTACGCGTACGTTTTGCCCCATCGCCCACGGGTTTGCTGCACGTCGGTAACGCGCGCACGGCGCTTTTCAATTGGCTTTTTGCGCGTCAGCGCAAGGGCGTCCATGTGCTTCGCATTGAGGACACCGACGTCGAACGCAGCGAATCCCGCTTTGAAACACAATTGCTCGACGATCTGCGTTGGTTGGGCATCGATTGGGACGAGGGTCCGGATGTAGGCGGGCCGTTTGCTCCGTATCGACAGAGCGACCGCGGGGAGATTTATCAACGATACGCCGAACGCCTGCTCGACGAAGGCAAGGCCTACCTCTGCTTCTGCACAGCCGAGGAGCTCGAACGGGAGCGCCAGGCAGCGATGGCGGAACATCGTGCCCAGGTCTATTCGGGAAAGTGCAGGGAGTGTGACCCAGAGGAATCAAAACGGCGTCGGACTGCGGGGGAAGCCGCCGCGATACGACTGAAGATTCCCGAGCACCCGATTCACTTCCATGACATCGTTCGCGGCGATGTGACCTTTGATAACGAATCGGTCAGCGATCTAATCATCGTGCGTTCCTCCGGGGTCCCGGTCTACAACTATGTGGTCGTAATTGACGATGCCGAGATGAAGATCACGCACGTGATCCGAGGCGACGATCATCTTTCCAACACCCCCAAACAGGTCGCTCTTTACGAGGCACTGGGATTCCCAGTTCCGGAATTCGCTCATCTCTCGACCATTTTGGGACCGGATCGCGAACGGCTGTCGAAGCGGCATGGAGCGACGTCAATCTCTCAGTTTC
>JAFAUE010000248.1 GCA_019243475.1 Acidobacteriota bacterium
ATGGCGGCTCCAGGTCATAAGAGGACGTGCCAACAGACCGTGGAAGAATCGTCTGTTGAGGTCTTCAAAGATAGTCCCGAGATCGTAGGTGCGGCCCTTCGCGGTCAGCAGCACCTTTCGCCCACGCTCCTGCCGCAACAAATGTGCTTTGCTGGAAACGTCCCGACGTCCGAGGTATTTGCGATACCTGGACGCATGCCGAGCTTCGATGTTTTTTCCGTAGAGCTTCGAAATGAGGATGTGCGCAATCGCGTGCAGAACGTCCTTGGGTGCGCCGGAAAGCAGATCAGAAATGCGCGCAAATATCACGCCTTCGCGCAGCCGAATCGTGTTGTTTATGTTCGAAAAGGCGAAAAACTCTACGCGAAATTCAGGAATTGCAGCGCGCGGACGCACTTCACGGTACGCCTTTAAGAAAATTTCCTGAAGCCGGGGGATCACCTGGCAGTGAATGTAGCACGACCGACCTGAGCTCTCCTCTCTCTGGATCGCGGATGATTCGATAGAATGCCTGCCTAATGGCGCGCCTGCCAGGAACCAACCCGCTACAAACTTTTCGGAAAGTGCTCTGGATCGGTTGTGCCCTGCTGATTCTTTCCGCAATTGGGACGATCGGTTTTCACCTGATTGAAGGATGGTCCTGGCTCGATAGCTTTTACATGGTTGTCATCACCTTCAGCTCCATTGGCTATGGCGAGGTTCATCCATTAAGCCGTACCGGCCGCATCTTCAACGTGGGACTGATCATCTGCGGCGCCTTGGCAGTGGCTCTCGGTATCGGATCGCTTACCGAGGCTTTGCTAGAATTCGAACTCCTGCAGTACTTCGGCAAGCGCAAGATGGACCGGCAAATCGCCCGGCTTTCGGGTCACTACATCATTTGCGGCGCCGGACGCGTTGGCCGCAGCGCGGCCCGCGAACTCGCCAAGAAGCCTGTTCCCTTTGTTGTGGTTGAAAGAGAACAAGCGAAGGCGGAAGCGCTGGATCCCGAGTGGCTGGTCATCCATGGTGATGCAACTCAGGAAAGCACACTTCAGGCAGCACGCATCCAGGAAGCAGCTGGACTAGTCGCCGCCACCACGACCGACGCAGGCAACATTTTCATTGTGCTGAACGCGCGCAGCTTGAATCCCAAACTGAAAATTATCGCGCGTGCGAGCGAAGAGGAAGCGGCCAAGCACCTGACAAAGGCAGGAGCCAATTCTGTGATTTCGCCATATGTCTTCGCCGGCCATTACATTGCGCAGGGACTGCTCCGCCCGAACGTGGTGGATTTCCTGACTCTCACGACAGGCAGGGACGGCCGGCACGACATGGTGATCGAGGAGATCGCGATCGGCGCCAGCTCACCCCTCGCGGGAACCACCATCGGACAGTCTGGAATCCATCGCGACTATGGCGTGATTGTGCTGGCCATCAAGCATCCAGGAGGCGAGACACGTTTCAACCCGCAGGCGCGCGATGAGATCGGCGCCGGTGATTGCCTCATCGCGATGGGCGAGCCAAGCAACATGTCGAACTTGGAACTCGCGGCTGCCGAGCAGCAATGAAAATCGTTACCGCCGCGGAGATGGGCGAGATCGACCGCCTGACCACCGTTAAATATGGCATCGCTGCGCAGACCCTCATGGAAAGCGCGGGCGAATGCGTTTCCCGTTTTATTCTCAGTTTCTTTTCGGGAAGGCAACGCATTACGGTCGTCTGTGGCAAAGGAAACAATGGCGGAGATGGCATGGTTGCGGCTCGCCGTCTTCACGAACAAGGTAAGGACGTTGTCGTCGTACTGCTTGGCCGTCCCGAGGAAACGAAGGGCGACGCAAAGCACAATCTGGAGCGGCTTCCCTTTCCTCCGGTGAGTGTTCTTTCCGAGTTGGAGCTCGAGCTGCACAAGTCGTTACTCCTGAACACCGATCTCATTGTCGACGCGATCTTTGGCACAGGTTTTCGACCACCGCTGCCGCCGCTGGCAGCCACATTCATCGGACTGATTGCGAACTCCGACGTGCCCGTAGTCTCGGCTGATCTACCATCGGGAGTCGACGCGGACTCATTGACGGTCGAGCAACCAGGAGCCTGCCGATCAGATGCAATTGTCACTTTCACTGCTCTAAAGCCGTCCCTGGTTTTTACTGCTCTCACGCGCGGACCTATTGTGGTACACGCGATCGGGTCGCCCGAAGAAATTGTCCAGTCCAAACTTGGCCTCGAATGGAATTCGCCGCCAAACATTCTTCGCAGCCAACGGCCCCTGAATTCCCACAAAGGGCTATATGGCCACGCTCTTGTCATAGGCGGCTCACTGGGAAAGTCGGGAGCGCCTTCGATGTCGTCGCTCGCCGCACTGCGAGTCGGAGCGGGATTGGTGACCTGCGCGGCGCCAAAGAGCATTCTCCCTATCATCGCGGGTTATGCGCCGGAGCTGATGACCGAGGCTCTCGACGAATGCCAAGGCGGAACTCTGTCAGTCGATGCGTTGGAAGAGCCGATGGCAAAAGGCTTGCTTGCAGGCAAGACGGTTGTCGGCATCGGTCCCGGACTGGGACAAGACGAGGATACGCAGCGCGCCATTCGCCGGTTCGCCGCACGGTGTGAAGTGCCGCTGGTTATCGATGCCGATGGACTGAATGCCTTCGCGGGTCAGGCAAAACTTCTCGACGGAAGCAAGCGTCCGTTAGTTCTGACGCCGCATCCTGGAGAGATGTCGCGTCTGAGCGGCTTAAAAGTGGCGGAGATCGAGGCGAATCGGGTCGAGATTGGGCGGCGCTTTGCCCAGGAGCATCAGGTCATTCTCGTGCTAAAGGGCTGGCGCACGCTGATCGCTGATCAGGTTGGAACTGTCTGGGTGAACACCACGGGCAATCCGGGCTTGGCCAAAGGCGGCAGCGGCGACGTTCTTACCGGCCTGGTAACGGGGCTGATTGCGCAGTTTCCCGATTCGGTACTCGAAGCAGTTCGCGCGGCAGTCTATCTGCATGGTTTAGCGGCCGACCTCACTTTACAAACCCAGACCGAGCGCACGATGTTGGCCACAGACATTTTGTTGGCGCTGCCGGACGCGCTGCGCGCAATTCGCAAATATGAAGACTTCACCTGGATCCAGCGGGGCGAGACGGACCGGTGACCACGCACCGCGACTTCTCCTCCAATTCGCCGGAACAAACCATAGCCGCCGGACGCGAGCTCGCCCGTTTTCTTCAACCAGGTCAGCTAATCGCCCTGCGCGGCGATCTGGGCTCCGGCAAGACGACTATCGTAAAGGGCATTGCCGAAGGCCTTAACGCCGGACTGCGGGAGAGCGTCACGAGTCCTACGTTCACGCTCGTGCACGAATATCGCGGACCCTCCATTACGGTGTTCCATATTGATCTGTACCGGATTGAAACTGAACGCGAACTCCTGACTGTCGGCATCGACGATCTGCGTGCGGAACCCAGTGCGCTTTTATTGATCGAATGGGCAGACAAATTTCCCAGCGTCCAGCAAGACAGCGATGCTGAAATCGTGCTCGAGCGAACCGCAGATCGCGAACGCAAGGTTACGTATCGGTGGCATTCGAGACGATGAAGCAGCTTACGCACCAGCGGCAAGAGCTTCTCGAGTTAAAGTGAAGCTACTCCTGCCGCCGGTGCGAAGTCACTGATCGTTTTCAGCCGCTTTTACAGTAATTTGACTGTAGTGACCTTCAGAGTATCGCCCTGCACGTCTCCGCTGACATCGACACGAAGGTGGTCTTCTTTCTTGGAACTCTTGATTGCGGCGAGGACCTTCTGATTGCCGGCTGAATCGAACTTAAGGAATTTCTTATCACTCGTGATGATTCCGAACCCGCCGCCCTGACACGCAATGGCACAGGCTTTGGTGTGCGCATCGGGATTGTCCGCCACCTTCTTAGAGCACATCGTGTCCACAACGGGAACATTGTTGAACGTCTGCTCCGCGCAGAAAGCAGGGATGGTAAAGGCCAGAAGTAATGCAAGCGAAGTCAATCGTTTCATTTTGTTTTCTCCTTTTTCTAAAAGGCTATGCGACTGCGACCCCTTGAGATCGCTGCGCAAGATTGTCCGTGAGTTCTTCGCGTATAGTCGTGAGCTGCGATAGAACGAATGCACTCACGGCAAGTTCGACGTCGCGCACTGCGATGTCATAGAACATTCCCGTGGTTAGCAGATTGATGGAAATTCCCAACAGCCAAAGCATCACAACGTAGCTGCCCATCTTGGTCCACCGGCTCAGCACCACGATGCCGGCGAATACTTCGATCACCCCCACAACATGCATGAATGTCGCTGGGGTAACCGGGACCACTTTCGTTGCCAGGGGACTGAGATACATCTCCCAGTTGGCAATCTTGTCAAAGAACTTATCCAGACCTGCAACGATGGGGCCTACCCCAAAACAGATCCTCAGGGCCCACCACGCGGTATTGAGTCGATTATCGAAGCGCTTCATTGCTCCTCCTGCCGAAATGGAGTTGCCAGGCAGCAAATGGTTACAACCTCCTTCCAGGAAACATCTGTAACCTTTTTCAAGCATGGTGCTCTATTGTTTCGGGGACCTACACTCGAGGAAGGACTAGGGGTTCAGGCACAGAATGGAGCAGACTGCAGTCTTAGAAACATCCGACTCGCGGGCCTTGTCAGACCAAGAGGTGATCGCGCGGGTGCTCGCAGGCGAAACCGCACTGTACGAGATCATCATGCGCCGCTACAACCAGCGGCTCTATCGGGCAGTGCGCTCTGTGCTCCGCGACGAGGACGAAGTCGAGGACGTGATGCAGGACGCGTACGTGCGCGCCTATCGCCATCTCGCAGATTTCGAAGGACGGTCCCTGTTCTCCACGTGGCTGCTCCGCATCGCGCTACATGAAGCCTTCGCGCGCAAACGGCGCAGCAATCGCCTGCAGCCTCTAAATGAAAATCCAGAAGGAGTAGATATGCTTCCGGCCACGACCATTGACCCCGAGCAGCAAGCCTCGCGAGGCGAACTCGCCCATCTGCTGGAGAGCACCATTTCGGGCCTGCCGGAACAGTTCCGTACGGTGATCATGCTGCGCGACATCGAAGAGCTCAGCACTGCGGAGACGGCGGCGGCCCTGAACATCTCCGAGGAAAACGTGAAAACTCGTCTCCATCGCGGACGCGCCATGGTTCGCCGCACACTATTCGAGAAGGTCGGCAGCGACGCTCCGCAGGCCTTTGTTTTCATGGGCGCACGGTGCGACCGCGTAGTAGGTCGAGTGATGGAACTGCTCGAGATCCCCGACTAGTCCGGTTTTAGCGGACCGACGGCAGTCCGCCGCTTTTTCTCTCAAGCCTTTTGCTTTAACTCTTCAGAAACATCACCTTAGACCGCATCATTTTCTATCCGGGACGGCGAAAATAAGGCTAAAATCCGTCCCTATAGTGTTCCCCAATTCCCAAGGCAGTTATGGCCGATTTTAAGGGCGGCTCGGGCCCCGGATTTAATCGAGGTGTCGGCGCACCCACTGCGGTGAGTTCATCAGGGTCGAGCGCGTCGGGGTCGGCCCCTGCCCGCGGTCCAGCCGGAAGCGCGCTGCAGATCGGCGACGTGCTCGCCGACCGCTATCGGATTCTCGATCTGCTCGGCCAGGGCGGCATGGGGGCGGTTTACAAAGCGGAAGACCTGAAACTTTCACGCTTTGTCGCCGTGAAAGTGATCCGGCGAGAACTCGCTGCCGACCCGTCCGTGATGCAGCGATTCCGGCAGGAACTGATCCTCGCCCGCGACGTCACCCACCAGAACGTAATTCGACTTTATGACATCGGCGAAGCCAACGCCGTCGATTTCATCACCATGGAGTTCGTCGATGGCGAAGACCTCAGCACCATGCTGGCCCGCAAAGGGAAGCTCTCGCCGGACGAAGCTGCGGACATCGTCTCGCAAATCTGCGCCGGGCTGCAGGCGGCACACGCGAAAGGCATCATCCATCGGGATCTGAAGCCCGGCAACATCCTGCGCGAGAACACAGGCCGCATCGTTGTCATGGACTTCGGTCTGGCGCGCACGCTGGAAACCGAAAGCATGACGCGCTCTGGCGCGCTTGTCGGAACCTTTGAGTACATGTCGCCTGAGCAGGCGCAGAACGCGAGTATCGACGCGCGTTCGGACCTGTACACCGTCGGGCTGATTTTCTACGAGCTGCTCACTGGAGACCGTCCATTTCGCGCAGAGAGCGCGATTGCTAGTTTGCTCATGCGCACTCAACAGCGCGCCAAGCCTCCGAGCACGCACGATTCGTCGATTCCTAAAGGCATAAGCGGAATTTGCGAAAAGTGCCTGGAGATCACTCCCGCAAGCCGATACCAGAGTGCCGGAGAATTAGTTGCGGAAATCGCAAATTGGAAGTCACCGGCGCCGGTTCGCGTTCAGTCGAAGTGGCCCTTATTCGCGATCGTTGGAGCACTGGTAGTAGCAGTTGCGGCGATTGCGGCCTTATTGTTCCTGCGTCCTAAGACGGCAGCAACCGCGCAGCATGCGCCCGTGAGCGTGCTGGTCGCCGACTTCAGCAACCAAACCGGCGATTCCGTCTTTGACGGCACACTCGAACCGATGTTCAACCTGGCGTTGGAAGGGGCGTCGTTCGTCAATGCTTTTGATCGCAGCCTGGCGCGCACGCTCGCGCTGAAACTTCCGAAACCATCTGCCGGACTCGACGAGGAGCACGCCCGCCTTGTCGCGATTAGCCAAGGTGTGAGTACCGTCGTTACGGGCGAACTGACCCGGCACGGCTCCGGCTACAGCATTTCTACAAAGGCCGTGGATGCCGTTACGGGAAAGGTTCTCGCGACCAATGACATCAACGCCGCTAACAAAGACGAGGTCGTCAGCAAGATTCCCAACCTCGCAGCGCCGATCCGCAAAGCTCTTGGCGACACCACTCCGGCATCGGTTCAGTTTGAAGAAGTCGCAGGGGGCTTCACCGCCGACTCGCTCGAAGCGCTGCATGAGAACGCGATCGGAGTCGAGCAGCAGTTTGCCGGGAAATTCGACGAGGCATTCCAGTCCTTCCAGAAAGCGACCGAACTCGACCCGAAATTCGCGGGCGCGTATACCGGCATGGTGGCGATGGCGCAGAATCTCGGACGCCCGCAAGACGCCGAGAAGTACATGAAGCTCGCAATGGAGCACGTCGATCGCATGACTGATCGCGAGCGCTATCGCAGTCGCGGGCTCTATTACCTCAGCACCGGCGACTCGAAAAAGTGCGTCGAGGAGTACAACCAGCTGGTCAGCCGATATCCCGCCGACCGCGTCGGACAAAACAACCTCGCCAGCTGCTACACATCGCTGCGGGACGCTCCCAAGGCTTTGGAAGCCGCGCGCAAGGCAGTGGAGATCGTTCCTAAGGGCGTGGGACCGCGGCTGAATCTGGCGTTCATCAGCGTCTTCGCCGGCGACTTTGCCAGCGGGGAGAAAGAAACCCGCGCCGCGCTCGACATCAATCCCGCCGCACAGCTGGGCTCTCTGCCGCTTGCCGAAGCGCAGCTAGGCGAAGGACAACTTCAGAACGCAGCTCAGAGCTATCACAAGCTCGAGACCGACCCGCTGGGCAAATCCGTCGCCAGCTCTGGACTCGCGGATCTGGCCGCGTACGAAGGCCGTCATTCCGAATCCGCGCACCTTCTCGAGCAAGGTGCCAACACCGATTTGGCGGCGAAGATGCCCGATAACGCCGCGAGAAAGTTTGTCGCGCTAGCGGAGGAAGATATTCAGCTCGGACGCAAGCCGGCGGCCCTCGCGGCGGTCGACAAAGCACTGGCCGGCAGCAAATCTGTGCCGATCAGATTCTTAGCCGCGCGGGTTTACGTCGAAGCAGGAGACACCGCCAAAGCGCAGAAACTCTCCGACGATCTCTCCGGGGAACTCACTGCCGAGCCGCAGGCCTACGGCAAGATCATCGCGGGCATGCTGGCGTTGAAGAAAGACGATTCGCGCGCCGCCATCAAGAACATCACCGACGCGCAGGCACTGCTCGACACCTGGATCGGCCGCTTCGAACTTGGCCGCGCTTATCTTGAAGCCGGCGCATTCACCGACGCCGACTCAGAATTCGACCGCTGCAACAAGCGTCGCGGAGAAGCCATGGAGCTGTTCATGGACAACGTTCCCACGTACTCTTACTTCCCCCTGGTTTACTACTATCAGGGACGGGTCCGGGAAGGCATGAAGAGCGAGGGCTTTGTCGATTTCTATAAGACCTACCTCAGCCTGCGCGGGGCCGCCAACGAAGATCCGCTGCTCGCAGACATCCGCCATCGCGTCTCCCAGTAGGCCGTCAAACTGCCTCCAGAACCGAATTCCGACGGCCGCCAAAATTCCCTGGTTGAGGGAATTTCTGAGGGAATTTTCGAAGTCGCCGGACAGATTTCTCGCGTTTCTGCCCAAAATCCGCAGATTCTTGCGGTAGCTGAGGGAATGGCTCAGGGAATTGCGGGAATTTCGGCCAATCGTTTTGAATCCAGACAACTTGCACGCCATAAATGCTGGAAGTTTTACGGCCGATCTGGGAATTAGCAGGGAATTTCGATGTTCACTGTAGGGGTAGCTTTTGCCAGATGCCCGCACCTGAGTTAAGAGAAATTAGACCCGCTCTTTGCATGCCTAAGCGCGCGATACTTTGCGGGTCGCGGCACTGGCCTTCGTCTTTTGTCTCAGCCCGTGGAAGATGGGTCTGCGTTATTCCCAACCTCATCTGACTAGCGCACCTTGCGCGAATGGCGCCGCGCCTTCACACGATTTCCACATCCCGCCATGCTGCACCACCGCCGGGTCCCATTTTTGCTTGTATCCATGAAGATCCACCCACAATCGCCGCTGCCCGGGCAGCGCTTCAACCGATTCGCAAGGCCAGATTCGAGCAAATCCACCACATCGAGAGCGATCCTCGAAGAAATTAGCTCCAAATCATGGCGGACCTGCCAGTGAAACTGCTGTCCGTGCTGGTAGAGTTGGGCGTGTTCAATGGCCTCATGAAAAGCGTGCTGGATGATATAGAGTTCGCTATCAGCCGGGCGCCGATGCGCGGCCAGCGCAGAGAACACTCGATAGAGTGGCTCCCTCAGCGTTATTGCACGCCCGAATGCTGCTTGGGCCTGCCGCTTTGACGCGTGAGCGGTCCGTATCAGGCGCTCCCCTTCCATCCGGGTTACGACCCGGGCCCGCATAGCCCAAAGCGCTAATGCTGAATATGTCGGGGTGTAGTCCACGGGATCCTCTCCTTCCCGCGGGTCGACCGTGTTTACGAAATTCACAGATGGGCGGAACGAAACGATCCGAAGTTTGTTCAATGGCGGTGCCGGATTCATATCGGACTTCTCGCCTAACCGTCTAAACAGTCTTTGATGGTTGCATCATAGCAATAAGCTCTGATAACCTTCAAACTCGATATGAGTGGTTAAAACATCATATCCTTTTGGAACTGGGCTACAGGCAGAAATCCCGGCCGATGTTGAAAGGAGCCCGAGAATGAGGTTTGAGGAAATTCTGGATAAGTGCTGGTCAGATCTTCGCAGGGCTGCCCGTCAGTTGTGGAAGTCACCGGGATACAGCGCCGCTGCCATCATCACGCTGGCGCTGGGAATCGGCGTGAATACTGCCATATTCACCTTGACGAACGCCGTTCTCCTGGAGCAACTGCCGATTAGTCGGCCGCAGGAAGTCGTCAGCCTCGGTGACAGTGTCCTGAATGGTGACACCGCACTGCTGCAGGATAGCTTCACGCTGTACTCCCATGCCTTATACCGTCACATCCGCGAACAGACATCTGGCACCTCGGGTGTTGCAGCCGTGCAGTCGTGGCTTGCAACGGTCAGCGCGCGGCGGGCGAACGAGCAACGCCCGGTTCCCGCCCGTGTGGCTTATGTTTCCGGAAATTATTTCAGCGTGCTCGGTGTGGCGACGTTTAGCGGGCGGGCACTGCGGGATGATGACGATCAGCCCGGCAGTCCAGCCGTGGCAGTGATGAGCTACGCTGCATGGACACGGATCGGACGTGACCAGGCCATCATCGGCGATACCGTCGTGATGAACGGTATTCCCGTCACGATCGTCGGTGTTGCCGCGCCAGGATTCTTCGGTGAAACGTTGCGATCTGATCCGCCGGACTACTGGCTACCGCTGTCGCTTGAGCCGGCAACAACGACTGATAATCCCCTGCTGAATAAAGATCAGGTCTTCTGGCTATACGTGCTCGCTCGTATTGCGCCGACGACCAACATCGAGCGATTACAGCACGACGTGACGCTGGAGGTGCGGCGCTGGATCATGGACCGCCATCTGTTTCCCGAGAGCGAGCACGCGCGCGTCGCAGCGTTGCGCGTTGCCGTCACACCTGCATCGGGAGGAATTGCGGGCTTACAGCGGACCTACGGAGAGGGACTGAGGCTGTTGACTGTTCTCTCAGCCTTTGTACTTGCCATCGTCTGCGTTAACGTTGCGAACCTTCTTCTGGCGCGGGGTGCTCAGCAACGTTCGGAATTGGCGGTGCGAGTCGCGCTCGGAGCGCGGCGTAGCCGGCTCATATCGGCAATGATCACCGAAGGACTGTTGCTTGCCGCAAGCGGAGGAGTAGCAGGCGTGGCAGTCAGCGCGCTGGTAACGCCCGCCATCGTGGCCTTGGCTCTGCGCAATGAGAGCTCGGCACCGTTTTCGACCGCCCCATCGCTCCCTGTAATCATCTACGCCCTTTCGCTTGCAATGTTCACGGGATTGCTGCTCAGTGCGGTGCCGGCGTGGCGCAATTCGAATGCGCATCCCGCTGAGGCGCTCCGCGGCGCTGGCCGCGGCACGCCTGACAGCGATACTCGGCCGCAGCGCTGGCTGCTCGCCGGCCAGGCAATCTTTTCGCTAGTGTTGCTGGCTGGCGCCGGTCTGCTGACAACAACCTTGCGAAATCTGGAGCAGCAGTCTCTGGGTTTTTCGCGCGAACGGGTGGCCGTCATCGGTCTAAATCCGGCGCTCGACGGTTACGATTTAAACCGTTTACCCGTGCTCTATCGCAAGCTTGATGATCGTTTGGCCCGTATCCCGGGCGCGGTGAGCGCTAGCTATGCACTGCACGCGCCTCTTGACGACTGGAATTGGGGAGCGCGACTCCAGATTGAGGGACGGCCCGTACCGAGCGGAACGGTAAATCGCGCGTGGTATTCGCGCGTCAGCCCTCGGTACTTCGAGACTATCGGTACCAGGCTGGTGCGCGGGCGCGCCCTTGACGAACACGACAACGATAGCTCAGTACGTGTTGCCGTCGTGAATGAGACGTTCGTATCGAGATATTTCCCGGATCAAGATCCCTTAGGCCGCCACTTCGGCTATGACGCGCCAGGACACGGGCGTGATTTCCAAATCGTCGGCGTCGTGGAGAATGCAAAGTATCGCGATGTGCGCCAGCCGGCGGAACCGATGTTCTTCCTGCCATTTACCCAAACCGTTTCATACCAGAACGCCACCCAAGCCGCGTATCAGCGCTGGTCGATGTTCATCGACGGAATCCAGGTGCGGGCAACAGCGAGCACTGCTTCGATTCGGCGAGAAACCGAGCAGGCAATCAATGACGTCGATCCCAATCTTACGATCCTTCATTTCCGGCCGCTGAGTGACTACGTGGACGTACAGTTGAACAGCCCTCGCCTGCTCGCACGGTTGACGGAATTGTATGGCGCACTCGCGCTCCTACTGGCATGTGTAGGTCTTTACGGAGTGACAGCCTATTCGGTAACACGTCGCACTCGCGACATTGGCATACGCATGGCTCTCGGTGCCAAACCATGGCAGCTCGTCATGAGCGTTTGTCGCCAGGCTCTAACCCCGGTGGTCTTGGGAGTTCTGGTGGGAGTACCCGCCGCATTCGCCGGGCGACGCGCTATTGCCAGCCAACTGTTCGGGAATTCGAACGGCGGCGTGGTGATTGTTGCAGCGGCCGCGCTGGTCCTTTGCTTATCCGCGTTTGCAGCGGCGATGATTCCTGCTCGCTGGGCGGCCAAGGTTGATCCCCTAGTCGCAATGCGCGAGTGACGGAAATCTGAATAGGACCGAATCTAGGAATGTGCGTCATAAAATGACGGCACGGCCCATCGACAACGTTGCGCATCATTCCTTGGCGAAACGGAAAAGAACTCTACTGCTCGCTATGCGCCCTTATTCTTTGAGTACCCAACTTTAGCTTGCTTCAAGAGTCGGACTTCTGGGTCCGCATTTGTTCAGACTGTCGTGAACGAGAAACATGCATGTCTTGCCTTTGGAGTGAACCAGTGGCGATGTAGTTCGGGGTTAGTGAGGCTCCGCAAAAACTTCGGCTGAGCCAAGCGCAAGCAAACACAGCATGTCCATTCGGCCTCCAGCAGCATTCCCCCCAGCAATGAGCACGGAACCATCCGAAAGCAAAATCGCGGTGTGGGCTGATCTCGGGACTCCCATTGATCCTAGTGCAGTGAAGACGCCGGTTGCGGGATCATAGATTTCGGCACTATCCAAAGTACCGTCTTGCGCGCTGTTGCCGCCGACAATCAAGACCTTGCCATCCGCGAGCAGCGTTGCTGTATGCTCCTCCCTCGCGACCGTCATGTGGCCGGTGGGATTGAAGGTTCCTGTGACCGGGTCGTATAACTCGGCAGTTGCAGAAACAACTGTGGGCGTCGATCCGGAACACGGCGAAGATAACGGAGACACTGCACTCAGTCCCCCCGCGATCAGCACCTTTCCATCGGGGAGCAGAGTAGCGGTGTGCCCGCCGCGCGGGCTACCCATCTTCCCTGTCGGCACAAACTTTCCCGTAACGGGATCATAGATCTCAGCGCTCGTAAGTGCCGTGGAGACCGAACCTGGAATAGGCACGCTGGAGAAGCCGCCCACAACAAGAACCTGACCGTTGCCCAGGGCTGTAGCCGTATGCGCATAACGAGGGGCTCCCATCGTGCCGGCTGATATGAACTTGTTTGCCGCAGGATCGTAAAGCTCAGCGGTCGCCGTAGCGGGATCAAATGCCGGGAAACCGAACCCCCCAGAGGCCCCGCCGCCCGCGATGAGTACTCGTCCGTCTTCCAGCGGAGTGGCGGTGTGAGCTACCCGTGGAATGCTCATCTCCCCAATCGCCGTGAAACTCAAGGCCGCCGGGTCGAACAATTCTGCTGAACTCTGGGCGGGAGGTTGATCCAGCCCTACCCCGAGACCGCCCGCGACCAGGACTTTCCCGTTTTGCAACAGCGTCGCAGTATGAAAATCGCGTGGTGAGGTCATATTTACAGTAGTGGTAAAACGTTTCGCGACCGGATCGTAGAGTTCGGCGTCGCGTTGGCCAGCCTGCTCGAAATCTTCGGTGTACCCCTGGCTGCCTCCGACCATCAACACCTGTCCGTTGGCGAGAAGAGTTGCGGTGTGAACCCCGAGTATTCGGTTCATGTTTCCGACCGGCGCGAATCCTGCCATGGGTTGGCCCACCGTGACGGTTGCGGAAGCGCTCTTGGTTGGATCTGCGGCAGCTGCCGCAATCAGATGAAAGGTGCCCGGCGCAGCAGGAGCGGTATAAAGACCCAAACTAGTCACCTCGCCGCCTGCCGATCCTTCTTGAATGGACCAGTTAACAGTGAGATCGCCTTGTTGCCGAATCACGTTAGCTTGGAATTGCTGGGTTCCGCCGGTTGGCAAAAAGGCCATCGATGGAGTTAATGCGACTGAAATAATGGGATTGGTTGAAAGTTGGGAAGGCGGAGGAATGACAGTCACGCTCGCGCCTCCTCCCCCACATCCAAGAGAACAGACCGCGATTAAAGCGATCGAAACTCGTAATGACTTCATGCGCATTTTCCTCCGCTTCTAAACCGCAGGCGGCGCAGGCGAAACAACGCTTGAAAGTTTCACCTCATCGTTGTTTGGAATCGTCGGTGACTCGCGTAACGGTATGGGATCGTTCTAGTGGCACTACCATGGTGTTCACACTGCTCTGATCCTCCAGCGTGCCTTCCTGTCCGAGCAGTAGCGTGTCCTTAACACCTGCGCCGACCACCAGGTCGGCCAGTGCTGCCTCGAAGTCGTCGAGTCTGTTTTCACTCAAGCTCGTGTTAACAGGAACGAACCCCTTGAACGGATCGACTGCGAGCGCAGCTCTGGCGCGACCGCGAATGCGGTTATCTGCCAGTACGCTGTCTGCGACGAAACCTCTCACTTCAATGCCGGCATTGAGAGCGCCGAAGGTTTTGCCCTTCGGTGGTGACATAGCGGTCTCGTTGTCCAACACGACGGCGTGCTGCATCGGCCACGCTGAGAATTGGCTAAACACTCCGATGCCGATTGCCTGGAGTTGGGGAGGCGGAGGAATGACGGTTATGTTACGGCCTCCCCCACAGCTCGCCGCAGACATTACGACCAAGGTAGCAACAACAGGAAGTGATTTCCTCATGACAACCTCCGGATCGACTCGCGTCAGTGTGTTACTTAGCGAGTCGGAGCTCGAAACTTGGCGCAACGTCGATCACAGGAATCCTCGTATGACAAAATTCGGTCGTGTCACCGAACCCGGTACCAAGAAGGGCGCGTCAGCGCGCTCATGACAACTGACCCTTCACGTGCCTACGGTTCCGATGAGTGTCAAAGCTCCGGTTGAGGTGTCGATGCTGTATATCGAGACATCATTCGAGCCGGAATTAGTCACGTAGGCAAAGTTGCTTGAAGGAAGGATAGTTATCGAGCTCGGAGCCACTCCCGCATTTACCGTTCCAATGGACGTTAAGAGTCCCGTTGTGGCGTCGATGGTGTACATGGAGATGTTGTTGGAACCAGCATTCACCGCATAAGCGAACTTGCTGGTGGGATCCACGGCCACGGAAGTAGGACCTGCTCCTGCAGCAATGGTCCCATTCGGCGTCAGGGTTCCGTTCGTGGAGTCGATCGTATATGTCGAGAGATCGTTATCGCCGGCATTAGCCGCATACGCGAATTTGCCGGACGGAGCGACCGTCACCGAAGTGGAATTCACTCCTGCTGCGGCCGTTCCTATGAGCGTCAAGCCGTGTGAATCGATGCTGAAGATTTCGATTGGAGTGGGAGTAAACGTCTGGTACGCGAAGTTTGCCACGTACGCGAACTTTCCGGATGGATGCACAGCAATCGACGAGGGATACAACCCGATGTCGTAGAAGACCTCACTTGTCGGCGTTAGGATCCCGTTCGTCGCATTTACTGTGTAGGTTACAACGCTTCCAATATCGTCTTCGCATGCAGTACTCGCCACATAGACAAACCTGCCCAACGGGTCGCTGGCAATTGATTGGCTACAGGTATATGCGAGAACCGGTGGAGCTATAAGCGTTAAGGTCCCGGTGTTGGGGTCGATCGTGTACATGGACACATTGTTGACGAAAGCCTCGGTGTTATTCGCCACATACAGGAACTTGCCAGAAGGATGCACGGCCATGCTGACTGGATTCGCCCCTGCCGCTATCCTGCCGTTAAGCGTGAGCGTCCCGATGGCGGTGTTAATCGTGTACATAGAGATATCGTTCGAAACGGAATTCGTCACATACGCAAACTTGCCGGTGGGGTCCACCGCTACTGACTGAGGAGACACTCCGCCCGTCGCAATGGTGAAGTCCAGCGAATTGGAGCTACCCCCGCCCGGAGAGGGATTGAAGACGCTAACAGTGGCTGTGCCCGTCGCAACAATGTCACTTGCCGGAATCTGCGCGGTGAGGGTGTCGGCGCCAAGAATCGTGGTTGGCCGGTCGTTGCCATTCCACCGCAAGACCGAATTGGCTGTAAAGCCATAGCCACCTACTCTCAAAGTGAAAGCTGGCCCGCCAGCGGCCGCGCCGCTTGGATCAAGGGCGACAATGTGTGGGGTCGGATTGGAAGTCTGGACGGCGAACACCGATGCATTCGAGATACCGCCGCCGGGCGCGCGGTTGATCACCGTGACTTCGAATGTGCCGACATTGGCAATATCCGAAGCTTGAATCGCCGCAGTGAGTTGCGTTGTGCTGATGAAGGTGGTTACCCGCACATTGCCATTGAAGGTGACCGTCGAGCTGCTGATGAAGTTCGTGCCGTTCACCGTTAAGGTGAATGCCGCCCCGCCGATTATGGCGCTGATAGGCGAGACGCTGGTTATGGTTGGCGTGGGATTGATTGGAGCGGGATTGACTATGGTGAAGGGCACAGCATTCGAAGTGCCCCCACCGGGCGCAGGGTTAGTTACTGTTACGGCTGCAGTACCGGCGGAGGCAAACGCGGCGGCAGGGATGGCGGCAGTCAATTGCGTGGAGCTAACAAAGGCAGTGGTACGCGCCGCACCGGCGAAGTTGACTACCGACGCCGAAATGAAATTCGTCCCGTTGACGGTCAGCGCAACATCTGCCTTACTGCCGGCCACGGCACTCGTGGGTGAGATTACGGTGATCGTGGGGAGGGGATTACCGCTACGATCAGTCGAAGTCGTGCCGCCTCCGCCGCAAGCGGTAAGAAGCACAAGATTCACGACTACTAAAATCACAAGTGCACTCGTTAGTGGCGTCCTGCTCTTCATAAAGAGCTCCCTTTAATTGCCCGTGAGTTGACGACAGCTTCCGCCACGATCCGTCGATAAGCAGCTGTGCTCATCCTCCTTTGGAGGCCCCGCAGTTCCCTCGAGCGTTGGCTCATACGAAACGCGGCGATTGATGAATTACCTCGTTCCTGACGCAATCTTATGGTTCTCAGCTATTCTTTGCTGTCCGAGAACCAGAGTGTCAGTGACGCCTTGCCCGAAAGACACCGGCACTCCTTCGAAGTCATCGACCTCATTCAGGAGCAACGCGTTATTAGTAGGAGTTCCACCTTTGAAAACATCTATGGCGATCGCGGCTCGAGCGCGACCTCGAATCCTGTTGTTCGCAATGACGTTGTCACGCGTGAAGCCCCTCACGTCGATCCCGGCGCTGAAATTGCCGAATACCGTCCCGGCAGGCGGCGACATGATCACATCGTTGTCCAACACGACGGCGTGCTCCATCGGCCACGCTGAGAATTGGCTGAACACTCCGATGCCGATTGCCTCCGGGTCAGGCCATTCGCATTCGATGCTGTTGTGGGTCACCACATAGGAACCGGTGTTGACGACACGAATCACTTCAGGGCGCGGGGCTTTTTGCGAGGAAATCGGACCGGTGTGAATCACATTGCCTTCAATGTGAGCTCGTCCGCCGATCCGGCGGAAATTGATTGCGGGTTCCGTCGTGTTGCTGATCCGATTCCCGGAAATGAAAAGATCGGCTTCGCGGTTCGGGGATTCCCCAACGCTGAATACCGTAATTCCCAGTGTGTTATCCGCAACCGATCCTCCGCTGACATCGATATCGTTGTCAGCGATCAACACCCTACCCGAGATGTTTTCGGGGTGTCCGGGTTGACCCGGAGTCGGTACGGCGCCGCTGGTATCGATGTCGATCGCGATACTGCCGCCAAGCGCGCTGCTCGGCACGATCCCATCAATCTTGCAAGAGGTGATTGTGAGACCCGCGGCCGAATAGACGAGAATTGCCTCTGCTATCGGGTGTTCGAAGCGCAAGGCCCGAATCGAGACGTCGGCTCCGGGAGCCTCAACGTAAAACGGAATCGTGCCTCCTTCTATCTCGGTGAGATCATCTCTGTCTCTTCCTACTCCCGATATGGCAACCGACTTCGATATTCGAATGGTTGCAGCCGGGTATTGCATGCCCGCGAGAGCAGTCAATACGGTAGGCGGTTGGTCAAAAGAGAAGCGCCCTCTCAACGTGACTGCACCGCCCTGGTCCACCGCAGCTTGAACCGCTGGGATGTCGATGTCTGCGTGGCCGGTTCCAACCACCTCGGTGGAGTGTGCCATTGCGCTGCCCGCAAGCAGAAGCACCCCGAGAAAAAGGCTAAGAACACGAACATCTACTGCAAGCAATGCTCGATTCATATTGGTTCTCCTAGGCATTAAATCGATGAGTGTTCGCCGTCTCGATACGGCGATTTTGTTGGGGCTCGAAGTCCTATTCGCGGTCCCGCTCGCGGCCATCATCATTCTGTCCTCCTAATTTGTTTGGAACGGAAACCAGCTTCGCTCCCACCGCCGGCCTTGCCCAACGCAAGGAGCGGTGGTGAACGCCGGCCACCATCGCTCACAGGGGCAGCGACACTCAATGTCTCAAGCGTGACATTCGTCTATTTCTCTTGTGGTTGTGCAAGTTGCAGCAAACGGGACACTTACAATCGGCCGGGGATTTGGAGCAGCAATCTTGCTTAAAGGTAACCGTGATAAACTCGCGGCATTTCAGGTACCTGAGTGGCTATTTCTGCACCGTCAGCGCGCATTCGCTTCGATGTTTTTGAAGCCGACTTGCGCTCCGGGGAATTGCGGAAGCATGGGCTGAAGATCAAGCTCCATCAGCAGCCCTTCCAGGTTCTCACCGCCCTGCTTGAGCACCCCGGCGAGGTCGTCACCCGCGAGGAACTGCAAGCCCGGCTATGGCCGTCCGATACCTTTGTGGACTTCGAAGTGGGCCTGAACTCCGCGGTGAAAAAGCTGCGCGAGGCTTTGCGCGATTCCGCCGAAACGCCGCGCTTTATCGAGACGCTTCCCCGCCGCGGCTATCGCTTTATTGCGGCCATTAATAACGCCCTGCCCGTTGAGGCGCCAGCGACGGTTACGCCTCAAGAATTAGAAGATCCAGGCAATGGTGCAGCGGACGAGAGGACGCGCAAAACCAGTCTGCCATTCCGGCGTCGTTGGCTGATAGCCGGTTTTGGTGTGGCAGTTCTTGCTGCGGGCTGCTGGTTTTTTGGCAAACGACTACTACAACGGCAGAGCACTTCGAGCACTGCTACTCCAGCTCAAATTCGCGCCATCGCGGTTCTACCGCTCGAAAATCTCACCGGCGATCCCGGACAGGACTACTTCGCCGATGGAATGACGGACGCTCTGATTACTGACCTGGCGCAGATTAGTTCCTTGAAAGTGATCTCGCGCACTTCGACGATGCGCTACAAACGCACACAGAAAACTCTTCCCGAAATCGGAAACGAGCTGAACGTCGACGGCATCGTGGAAGGCGCAGTGATTCGATCCGGCGAACGCGTGCGTGTTGATGCTCAATTGATCGAAGCAAAGAGCGATCGCCATATCTGGGCGAGCACGTACGAACGAAACCTTGGCGATGTAATCTCATTACAAAACGAGGTGGCCCGCGCTGTTGTTAACCAGATCCAGGCCAGGCTCACGCCTCAGGAGCAAGCACATCTCCTACGCAGCGAAACAGTCGATCCACAGACGTATGAGCTTTACCTGAGAGGCCGCCACTTCTGGAACAAACGTGACGAAGAATCAATCCGCAAGAGTATCGATAGCTTCCAACATGCCATTCAACGAAGCCCTAACTATGCCGCCGCATATGCCGGCGTCGCGGAAGCCTATGTTGTGCGTGACGACGTACCGCCCCAGGAAAGTTTTTCTGCCGCGAAGGCGGCGGCCCATCGAGCGCTCGAAATGGACGAGAGTCTTGCCGCAGCCCACAACGCATTAGCAATGAGCCTTTTCGCGTACGACTGGGATTGGACCGGTGCGGAAAAGGAATTCCAGCGTGCAATTGCACTGAACCCGAACTATGCCCAGGCGCACCAATGGTACGCACAGTATCTAAGGACCATGGGACGCCAAGACGCCGCGGTCGAGGAGCTGAAACATGCCGAGGAGCTAGACCCAATTTCCCCCGTTATCGCAGGCGGTAGCGGCAGATACGGCAAACAATATGACGTGATGATCGAGCACGCCAAAGAGAAGCTCGAACTCGATCCCAATTCATTCGCTACATACAGGATGTTGGGAACTGCTTACGCCCTGAAAGGGATGTATCGGGAATCCATCGCGGCATATCAGAAGGCACGCGATCTCTCCGCCGGAGCTCCTCACAGCTTGGCCGACTTGGGCTATACCTATGCGATATGCGGCAAACGGGCTGAAGCGTTGAATGTAATTGGAGAGCTGGAGGAGCTCTCAAAACACAGATATGTCTCACCCTATTACTTCGCGCTAATCTATACGGGATTGGGTGAAAAAGATACGGCGTTCACGTGGCTGCAAAAGGCCGTGGGCGAGCGTTCGATATCACTTGCCAGCTTCAGAACGGGAGAGGAGTTGGCAAACTTGCGCTCTGACGCCCGCTATCGTGAACTATTGAACCGCATTGGCCTCCCGCAGTAACAGATCGCTTCGATTCAGCCTCATCGGTTAAAAAATAAACTTCAACTGCATCGCCATGGAGCGAATTCCGCCATCGGTAAGCCTCGAATTCAGGAACTGTCCCGGCGGTGAATTCACGACATCACGGCTGGGCGCTTGCACAAATTGCCGATGATTGAAAACGTTAAAGGCGTCCCAGCGAAACTCCAGCTTCTTGCCTTCCCGAACTGGAAAACGCTTGGCCAGAGCCACATCCCAGTTATTGGTGCCGCCTGCGAGCAATGTGTTCCGTCCGACCGTCGGGCTACCGGCAAGGCCGGAGCCTTCGACAAAATGAACATCGGCCGGAGTGACGCAGGTTCCCGTATCGGGATTTCTATAGCCGGTGGAGCAGGATCCCGGACCAAGGGCAGGGGTTATCAGCGCGCGTGTGTCCACCGGAGCGGCCGGATTTCCAATGTCAGGGCGATCGTTGGCAAAGCCGTCATGGTTGCGGTCAAAGCCGTTCTCCACCGTATACGGCGTGCCCGACTGAAAAATAGTAATTCCCGAAACCGACCAATTGCCCAGTAGAAGCTGCCGCGCGCCGCGTCCTGGATCCGGCAGATCCCAAATATACGCAACCGTAAAGCGGTGACTGCGATTGAAGTCGCTGGGTCCTCGATCAAGATTCAAACCTCCGAGGCTTGCGGGAATGGAGGGCAGGTTTAGATTTTGCGAGTTGGTATTGACCAGCAGCGACTCGCTTGCATTGTCGATGGCGCGCGACCAGGTATAGGAACCATTGATATGCAGACCTTTACCGAGCCGCCGTTCCACTTCCAGCTGCAAGGCATGATAAACCGAGTTTCCATTGCTTGAGCGAATGACTCGTGGACCAAAATCCGGATGTAATCGATTTCCATCCAATTGCCGCGGGTTCACATCGTCGCGAACAAAGAGATGATGGCTTTCTGCACCGACGTAGGCCAGATCCAGCACAAGCCCTTTTGTCAGCGTACGCTGCAGGCCCAATGTCCAGCGCTCGGTGTAAGGATTGCGAATGTTCTTATCCAATACCGCAAGCTGCCCGTCTCCAAGTCTGGGCGACGGAGCCGACTGGGGAAATTGCGAAGACCAGTTACTGGTCCCGCGTCCAGCGGAGGAGCTTACTTCATTGATCTGGACTGTATTGGGACTGTCTCCCATTATGAAGTTAAGTAATTGCGTGAAGAACGTGTCATAGCTGACCTGATAGCCGGCATGCCAAACCGTCATCCCCGAGCCTAAAATGCTGCCGAGAATTCCCGATGTGAACGATGGGGACCAGGCGAGTCCCAAAACAGGACCAAGGTTCTTTCTGTAGGAATTTACTTTGTTGGGAACGAGAAATTGACTTGCATCAAAACCCGCAAAGGCGGGAAAGCGGAGAGAATTCGCGGGCTGCCCGAAGTTCTCATAGCGCAATCCGAGGTTGAAGGTCAGCGACGGCCGCGCTTTCCACGTGTCCTCAAAGAAGTAGGACTGCCGGAAAGAGTCGGGATAGAAGACTGGATTGCCGAAATTTCGGCGGATGGTAGCAGACGGTCCGCTGAAGTCATCGAGGAAATTGGCGAACGCCGAATAGCCAGGAGAAGCGGTGTACCCAATTTGCCCACGTCCGGCGAAACCGGCTCCCAGTTGTTTGCCTAATTGCCAGAGAAACTCAACACCGTAGCGGAATGTATGAGCGCCTGCCAACTTCGATTGCGTTTCCTGCAGCAGCCAATTGTTTACATGCTCGAACTGGGGAGAGCCTCCGCCGATTCCGGGGGCAGCGAACGGAGCAGGAAGCTGTATTGCGGGGATGACACGAGCTGACGGCACGGCGTTAGCCGAAATCGGCGAATCTGCCGCTTCGCGCGCATAAGACAATCGAAGTTCATTGGTAAACGTGCTTCCAACTGTGTAGGTGTCGCTGACCAGAAAGTTGTGGTCTCCGTTGCTGGCGTCGGCAAAGTACTGAGGAAAGGAAGGCGGAGAACCTTGCAGTGGGGATTCCATCTCGGAATCAATCAGGTAGCGGAGCGACATCTGATGCGATGGTGACCAGGAATGATCGAGACGCAAAAGACCTTCAGTGTCGTTGCGGGTTGATGGATAAGGCCATCTTGCGTTCGCAAAAACCACAGAACCGCGATCGTTGCCGCTGGCAGGATCAACCCCAAGCGTCACTGCGATTGGATTGGAGGAGCCACGAAGATCACCGAGCGAGTTCACGTACAAAGCGAGACGCGAATTGGAGGGGAATAGAGATTGTAGAGTTATGGCTGCAGAGTTCGTCGGGACGACATAACTGAACTGGCCGGGCGAACGAAACCGGTCTTGCTGGAACGCGGCAAAGAAAAATGTCTTGTTCTTCGTGATGGGGCCGCTGACGGTAAAGCCATAGATGTTCTCTCGGAAATCAGGAGAAGTGCTGCCGCTAGAGGTATTAAGGCTGGGCATTGAATTGAACGCTTGCGAAGTAAATCGCCATAACAGGGTTCCGTGCAGCTGATTGGTTCCCGATTTGGTAATGACGTTAACAATGCCACCACCAGCCCGACCAAACTCGGCGCCGAAGTTGCTGGTTTGAACGGAGACTTCCTGCACGGCGTCGGCGATGTTGAAGGGCTGCGCTGTTCCAGTAAATGACAGATCGTTATTATCCGTTCCGTCGAGAAGGTAATTGTTTCCCCTGGGGCGCTGGCCGTTGATGGCGAACTGCGTGGTTTCACCTCCGTTTCCATAGACAAAGGTTCCGGATGGAGCGACCGCGCCTGGAAGCATTCCGGTGAGTGAGATTGGGTTCAAGACATCGAGCGGAAGGCGGCTTACGTCTTCGGCTTGAAAGCTGCCGCCGCGCAGCGCCGAGTCTTTCAGCAGCAGCTCTTCCACCGCGGCGTTTACCTGCACAACCAATTCGCTGCCTCCAAGCTGCAAGATACTGTCGATCGTTGTGGTGCGGTTGCTCTCGACAATCACCCCTTTGTTCAGAAAAGATGCAAATCCTGGCTTACTGATCCGCAGCTCAAAGACGCCAAGATCCACCGCATCGAAGCGATAGATTCCTGCCGCATTGGTGCTCGTCGACCGAACGATGCCAGTTTCGTGTTGCGTCAGGCGCACGTATGCATCTGCGACGATGGCGCCGGAGGCATCCGTTACGGTGCCAGACACAGTCCCGCGGCTTGTCTGCGCCAGCGCAGGCGTGACTAAAACAAGGATCGCAAATGCTCGGAACAACACGGCGAAACCAGGGTTCCTCCGGCGTTGTGCTCATGCAACGCCAAACATGGTGCCGGTATTGCCTTGACGCGCCAGCAATTCTGGTGTGTTACCTAACCTGTGTCAATCGCTAGGTCGTAATCACGAATAATCGACTGCGCCACGCGCCTGATTCTGCGCGATGCGTGTTCAGTGGAATCAAGTAAATTTTCAAGATCCTGATTCTTTCGCCACCCTGATCTCGAGTTCTCCGAAATTGGGGGGCGAGGTTGCTTCCTTGCATGCGCCGAGTCCTTAAACGTTAGAGCCTGCCGACGAGCATTCCTGCGGCCGAAATCAGATTCCGGCTCAGTGGAAGATTTCAGCTGAAGCCTGGGGCTGATCGGAGCCAATCCCTCCAGCAACTAAAACTGACCCATCTGGCAGCATTGTGGCGGTATGCCAGAACCGGCCCGTGTTCAGGGGATCAGTGGGCGTGAAGGATCGACTCTTAGGATCGTAGATTTCAGCAGTGTTGTAGCTTTCGTATCCTGTTGAGCTGTTCCAATCTTTGAATCCTCCCGCGACCAATACCGTACCATCACTTAAGATGACGGCCGTGTGTCCAGTTCGCCCAGTACTCATCGGTCCGGCAGGCGCGAAAGATCCGGAAGCAGGGTCGTAGATTTCAGCAGACATCTGCCCAGTACTGCCGATCACCATCTGGGCAACGCCCAAGGCAGGAGTTGCCGCACCACCCGTGATCAGGACAGATCCGTCGGGAAGCAAAGTCGCAGTATGCCCGACTCTCGGTGTTGCCATCTTGCCTATAGTCGTGAAGGAATTACTCGCCGGATGGTAGAGCTCAGCTGTCGCCAGCGCTCCCTGCTCATTCTGACCGCCGATGATCAACACATCGCCCGAGGGCAACAATGTTGCGGTGTGCCCCTCCCGTGGCGATCCCATGTTCCCGTCAACTGCGAACTTCCCCGTGCCGGGATCGTAGATTTCGACGCTGGCCAGCGTCACGGTGGACGTAGAGGCGCCTGTCCCGGAATTGGCCGACCCTCCGGTAATCAGAACACGGCCGTCGGGGAGCAAGGTGGCGGTGTGACAAGTCCGTCCGACGGCCATGCTTCCGGTGTTCGAGAACGTGCTGCTCGCCGGATCGTAGAGCTCGGCGGTCGCGGTTGGCGTCAACCATGTTGGATATCCGTCGAACCCGTTGCCGCCCGCGATCAGAACTTTGCCATTGGACAGGAGCGTGGCCGTATGGAATTCTCGCGCGATACACGGTGTCCCTGTGGGACTGAATGTCCCGGTCGAAGGATCGAACAGCTCTGCTGAAACAATCGAGACCAGCAGGTCGTCGATGTCTAATTGGCCACCATCGACGATGAGTACCTTTCCATTGGCCAAAAGAGTTGCGCTATGGCCAGCTCGGGGCTGTGTCATAACACCGGTCGGCACAAACTTGGAATTGCCAGTCCCGGTCGCTGCTGATTTATTGCCGCCCCATAATAAGGAGTTGCTGTCGCAGCCACTTGCCGCTGACACGGTGCTGCCGCTTCCGGTCGTAGTTCCAGTTCCGCCCGCTCCAAGAGCGGGAGGGTTCTGCTGCGAAGACGATTGCACGGAAGTGGTCGCGGTTCCGCCGCAGGAAACCATCCAGGGTGCGACCCCGACTAGCAATGCAATGGAAAGTCGCTTCAGCATGTTTCCCTCCCACTAGAACTGCCTGGGGGCGAAATATCGACTCTTCACAAGTAGCAGCACCATGGTCAGCATCTGACGCTTGTCTGAAATGATTCTGACGGTGCAACTCACTCGCGCGGAGGGTTTTAGCTCACATCCAGGATGAAGAAACTGTGCGTTTTTGCGGCTCCGGTTTGCACTCCGGTGCTAGACTCTCGCCATTCGTGGAGAGATGAGGTGGAAGTTTCTACGCAGGCTCGCAGGCTCCGTTTCGCAGCATTTGAGGTCGACCTGCGCTCTGGGGAGCTGCGCAAATTCGGATTGAGGATCAAGCTCCAAGACCAGCCTTTTCAAGTTTTAGCACTGCTGCTGGAGCGCCCCGGAGAAGTGGTTAGCCGCGAAGAGTTGCGGCAGAAACTCTGGGCAGCGGATACCTTTGTCGATTTCGATGTAGGTCTAAATAGCGCAGTTAAAAGACTTCGCGACGCACTAGGCGACACCGCGGAAGAGCCGCGGTTCATTGAGACGCTGCCGCGACGGGGTTATCGCTTTGTTGCATCGGTCGAGGAAGAGGTCTCAACTTTTCCTGGTAGCAAGTCCTCTTCCGACATGCCCGTGCAAATGCAGCGACCGGCGACCGCGGAAGGGGAGCCTGCGGTTCTTCCGCCCGGACCGCCAGTCGTCTTTCGCCGCTCCTCCAGCGTGCGCTGGGTTGTGGTTGCCACAGCCTTCGTAATTTTGGCTTTGGCTGTATTTGAAACGCTGCAGTACCGGGTCTTTGATAAGCTGCGCACGCATCCTTACACTATCGCAGTACTTCCATTTAGGAATCTCAGTCCTGAACCAGACCGTGACTACTTCAGCGATGGGCTTACCAGCGAAATCATCCGGAACCTTTCCGCGATCGATGGATTAGAAGTCCGCTCACAGACATCTTCCTTCGCATTCAAGGACAAGTCGCCCAAGGTCCGTGACGTGGGCGCACAGCTTGCAGTGAAACTTGTACTCGAAGGATCGGTTCGACGCCTGGGTGACAAGCTGCGCATCAGCACACAACTGGTCCGCGTGTCTGACGATGTACCAATCTGGTCCGGCAACTTCGATCGCGAATTGAAGGACGTGTTTGCGATCCAAGACGAGATCTCCCGCTCGATCGTCAACCAGTTGCGTCTCAAGCTGGGTTCCGGACAGAGACGCTACAACATGGACGTTGAGACCTACGATCTCTACTTACAAGCCGATACGCTGGCAACATTGCATAGCGATCAGTTGGCAAAAAGTATCGATCTGTTCGAGAGCGCCATCGCCCGTGATCCCGAATTCGCGCCTGCTTACGCAGGACTAGCCATCGCCTATGCCGACATCTCAATCAATCCGCGTGTGTTCTCCGCTGACGCGGCCTACCCGAAGATGCGAGCTGCAGCGGAAAAAGCTCTTCAACTCGACCCGTTGCTGCCCGAGGCGTATGACGCCATGGGGCTCGTCTATGCCCGCGATCAAAAATGGAAACAGGCGGAAGCAGCGTTTCGTCGATCCTTGCAACTGAACCCCGGAGTGTCGCGCACACACGCTGATTTTGGAGTTTGGGTTCTCTTTCCTCAAGGGCGGATGGACGAAGCAGTGCAGCAGTTACACATCGCGCTCCGTTTCGATCCGTTGTCCATGTCGGTGCGCAATGGTTTGACCTGGGTGCTGCTCAGCGCTCGCAAATATGACGAGGTGCTCAAAAGTTGCGCCGGCGTTCCGTGGGATCCCAATAATATGCAGATTAGGCATATGTATCAGGTCTGCGGACGTGCATTGGTGCAGATGGGTAAGCTGCGCGACGGAATTGTGATTTTGGAGCGGGACGAAGCCAATAGCCCCGGTTTTCTCGGCTACGCCTACGCCAAGGTCGGGCGGCGAAGCGAGGCGGAGCGGCTTGCAACAAAATATAGCGCTCGGATCTGGCAGGAAGCGTTGATTTATGCAGGTCTCGGCGACAAAGAACGTGCGCTCGAGCTGCTGCGGCAAATGGCTGACCAGCACCAACCAATGCTGGGTCCGTACCTCACATATCCAGAATTCGATTCTCTGCGTGGTGATCCCAGATTTAACCAGCTACGCGAGCAACTGATGCAGCCCCTGAACCGATAGTCCACCGGGACCGTTATGTCGGTATCACTGACATATTTTATTGGCGAGATTTTCCAGCCTTTCGGCAGCGTTCCGTTTCGGGACAAAGTGCGATTATTCCGGAGAAAGCTGTCCTCCTTCTTCTTCGTCCTTCCGATGTTCTTGGGCGCACTTTCCGCCGCGCTAGCACAATTACCCGCAGCAGGCTCGATCGAGGGCAGCGTAACTGATCCAACCGGAGCGGTCATAGTTGGAGCGTCAGTAGTGGCCCGCAGCGTAACTGCTGGCGCCGCCTTCAAGACCACGACCGACAATGATGGACTCTTTCGCGTTCTAGTGCTCGAAGTCGGCACTTATGAGTTGAGAATCGAGCACGATGGCTTCACGCCGCTGATTGACAAAGAGGTGGTTGTCACAGTGGGCGCCGGAGTCAGCATTGCATTGAAGATGACGGTAGCAGGAGGCGCGGAATCGATCTCTGTCACGTCGTCGCCGTTAATAGAGGACACGCGTACTCAGCTCAGTACGACGATCGAGAATCAATTCATTTCAAAGCTACCCGTGAACGGACGTGACTTCTCCAAATTTGTTCTGCTCGCTCCCGGCATCACTCGCGATGCTCGCGGCGGCCTCAGTGTGGGCGGACAGCGCGTCATGAACTCCCTCGTGGTGGATGGCACGAATAATGACAACACATTCTTCGGGGTCCATCTCGGCGGCACCGGTTTCAGCGCCGGCGCAAATGCCACGTTCCACATTAGCCAGGAAGCAGTGCAGGAATTTCAAGTGAACACAAACGCTTATTCGGCCGAACTTGGTCGCGCCGGAGGCGCAGTGATCAATGCGGTTACGAAGTCCGGCGGCAACGACCTGCACGGTACCGCGTTTTGGTTTTACCGCGATCGATCGCTCAACGCCAACGACCCAGTTAACAAGCTGAATGACTTGCCGAAAGACCCCTTTCATTTCAATCAATTCGGCGGAGTGGTTGGCGGACCCGTGCGGAAAAACCGTCTCTTCTTTCTGCTGAATTATGAAGGGCTTCGCAGCAACAGCCCTAACGCTGTTGTGCTCAATCTGCCGCTTAGGTTTCAGTTCTCTCCGAATCAAACCGTAGCCGCTTTTCAGAAGCTCGCAATCAATTACCTCGGTGCGCGTGCGGCCCCTTGGACAGAGCCCTTCACCATCGACGACTCTCTGGCAAAGCTCGACTGGCAGATCAATCCCTCTCATCACTTCGACTTGCGATGGAATCACGAAAGCCTATCCGAAGACTTTGTTACGGGCCAGCAGAATTCCTTCGAACACACCACGCCGGACGTCGATCACGACGATGTGATCAGCGCTTCATTAACTTCCGTTCTCTCACCCTCGCTTGTGAACACGGCACGTTTCGCCTTCGTCCACGAAGCGTCCCCATTTTTGGCGAATGGCCATCGGCCGGAGGCGAATGTCTTTGAGGCCGGCCAACTGGTTCTAAGCATCGGTACCGGACCCAATGTGCCAGAGGACGCGGAGATTCATCGCACGCAGTGGGTAGATACCGTTGCGCTCGCACACGGCCATCACGCGTTGAAGTTTGGAGAGGATGTAATGCTGGATCGCATAACTTTCCGCCACTCTGAAACTTTTGCCGGGACTTACCGGTTCAACAGTCTTGAGAGTTTTGGGCGGAGTCTGGCCGGAGCTCCTGTCCCTATACAAGGAGACTCATATCAGCAGTCATTCGCAGGCGATGGCTCGAATGAGTCGGTAACGCACCCGGACATTCTGTTGCTCGCCGGTTTCGCGCAGGACGAGTGGCACCCCCGACCGCGTCTCACCATGAATCTTGGCCTGCGTTATGACCTGCAAGTCACGCCAAATCCGCCAGTACGCAATCCCGCCGCGCTGGCTGCAGGTCTCGATACAAGTACGTTGCCAACGGATGAAGACAATATTGCGCCGCGCGTGGGCTTCGCCTGGATGCCCCTGCGCAGCCAGCGTTTCGTTCTTCGAGGAGGCTACGGAATTTTTTATGCCATTACGCCAGCGGAAATGACGGCCCGGGCGTTCTTTCAAAACGGCGTCAGCGTGCAAACACGCGCGCTTTCAGCCGCGACACCACTGGGTGCAGCGCTCATACCTGCGTATCCGAACACGCTCTGCGGTCCACCTCCCTCGTCCGGCGCGATTCCAGGCTGTCTTCCTCCAGTGGCCAGCGCGAGCAATCAAATTCTGGAACTGTTTGCGCGGAGCTTCGAGCAGCCATATGTGCAGCAGGGCAGCTTTGGCTGGGAAGCGCAACTCAGCACCAATTCCGCTATTGAAGCAAGCTACCTATTTTCGAAAGGAACTCACCTGCCACACGTGCGCGATATCAATTTGGGACTGCCATCCGCAACCCTCCCAATCGGCATCGCCGGCACGCCTACTGTGCTGAGTTACCAGCGTTTCTCCCTGCCCCGTCCGATTTCTACCTTCAATCGCGTTCTCCAATTCACCAGTAGCGGCAATTCCATTTACCACGGCTTGGTTGTGCAGGCAACCAAGCGCTTTTCGAGCAACTACTCTTTCCTTGCCTCATACACCCTGAGCAAAGTGATCGACGATAATCCCAATGTATTCGCCATACGACCGAACCCAAGTAATGCTATGTTCCTGTCGGATCCCACCAATCCTCGCGCGGATCGCGGGCCTGGCGCGAACGATCAGAGACATCGTCTGGTGGTCAGCGGAATTTGGGAGCTCAATCATGCAAAACATCTCTCCGGTGCAAGCAGAGCTGTGCTGGAAGGCTGGCAAGTAAGCGCGATTCTAACCGCGGAAACCGGCCAGCCATATTCCGGGCTGGTGGGATTCGACCTGAATAATGATGGGAACTTCGCTACCGATCGCGTGCCCGGCTTAGGACGAGACACTTTCTATTTGCCAGCTTCGATCTCGCTCGATCCACGCTTGACGCGCACTGTGCGCCTCCGCGATCGGCTTCAACTGCAAATGATGTTTGAAGCCTTTAATGCCTTTAATCACAGCAACATCACCCGAGTTCGGACCACGGAATTTGCTGTGGTGCAATCGCCGGCAAGCTGCGGCATCGCCGGTAGCCCATGTCTGGTGCGCCAGAATACGCAGACAGCCGGCCTGGACGCTTTTGGCACACCGACCGCAAGCTCCGGAGCGCGCATCCTGCAGTTCGGCGCGAAGTTAATCTTCTGAAAGATTAGCTTCCTACTTTTGTTTTCATTCAGCAGGCGTACGCCGCGCCAGCCTGGCATTTAAAACTACTGCCCGCAATAACTTGCATCGCCAGAATGATTTCACCGACTCGTCATTTGACGATGGCCGATCTTCAGCACAACACTGCACAACCCGCAACACAGGGCCAACGAAATTCACAGAGGAGAATTAAAAAATGAGAACGAGAATCGCATCCATCGTTGTGGCTGGAGTGGTTTTCAGCCTGCTGCTGACGCAGACAATTTTTCCCTCACACAAACTTGACATTGTTCCGACGGCCTACGCAGACGATGATCGCGGTGCTCCTTCAGCACAGGATCACGATGAGAGTGCAGTTTGTTCCGTCGCTACGCTGAATGGTTCTTACGGCTTTTTCCGAACAGGCGCGACTGCAGTCGGTCCGCTGGCGGCTGTAGGGATCGTGACTTTTGATGGCAATGGTGCCAGCGCGGCACGCCAAACCATCCGCAAGAACGGCGTGACGACTTCTGACTTGTTCGTCAATCCACCTGCAGAAGGTCCCTACGAAGTTGACGCGGATTGCGCAGCAAGGTTTCTAAATCCCGACGGCAGTGTTATCTCCCACGCTGTGATCGTGGATGGAGGCAATGAACTCTTCATTCTGAGCCTCTCGAACGGAAATTCAGTCTACGGGGTCATGAAAAAGATCGGCAAACACCAACACTGATAAATGCTGGAACGCAATGAAGCCACAAAAAAGTGGCGCTGCTTGGGAGGTCTCCAGTGCGAGTCCGACCTGCTCCTCCTAGGATTGACGCTCGATTGAGTCTGAGGTCGGAAATCCAAACCCTCCAGCTGCACTTGTGAACCAAGCGTTTTGGAACAAGTGGAACAGACGGAAATTTCCGTTCGTTCCATTTGTTTCATTGGCGACGCAGTCGCAATCCTCGCGTCCATCCGGTAGTTGAACCAAAACGTGCCTGGAGACTGCGACGAAGCGAGTACTCTCTCGACCTCGGACTTCTCAATTCGAGCATATTTCCGCGCTTGTTCGGCTATTTGGCGCTCCTGTTGGGTTTCGCATTTGGCGGGCTTGGTATTGTCTTTCTGCGGGTTCTTGTACTGCCCAACGGAGCGGCAGCGTGTGCCTGCATTCAAGGAGTGTGGTGGCTGACTGCAGCCATAACCCTCATTGTGCGGAGCGCAGAGATGCGGGAAAGAGCGCGAGACAACGTTGCGTTTGCCTCCAAGGCATGAGAACACTCATCGTCAAGCTGTCAAAAGAGAGCGATCAAACCCTTCCGGGTAAATGAGGCGTCATCATTTAGCTTCTTGGAAGCAATGGCAGAATCTGTCGTGATGGTCGAGGCGATTGATCATCCCGCAACCGGGAGACGGAACCATATGAACGTAAAAAAACAGATCAAGAAGTACATTACCAGCCAGCCAGAGCCAAAACGCGGCGATTTGCGAAAGTTGCATCAGCTCACACTGCAGCTGTCGCCAGAATGCAAGTTATGGTTCTTCGATGGTAAAGACAGTAAAAATCGTACGGTTTCCAACCCTACCATCGGATATGGATCTCACTCCAGGAAATATGCCGATGGAACGAGTAGAGAGTTTTTTTCAAATCGGTGTGAGCGGAAATAAAACCGGAATCTCTGTCTATATTCTTGGCCTCAAGGATAAGAAGTACTTAGCCAAGACGTATGGAAAAAAATTGGGCAAGGCAAGCGTCACGGGGTATTGCATTCGGTTTGAAGCTCTAAAGGATCTAAACCTCGACACGCTCGGAGCGGCAATACGACGTGGATTTGCAAGCTCGAAGAGTGTCTGAATTTCGTTTCCTACTTGCGTCCCAGTATTGAATCAAGAGGACTCGACGGGTACGTAAACGATTGTTTCAGGGAACTTGTTTGCTCGACCATCGTGTTTCTGATTGGGGCCTGCCCAATGTGACGAACCCGTTTTAAAATGCAGACATAAATTCCCTTTTGGAACAGTGCGTTTCAACACAATTGCGCACTTCGGAAGTCACAACACTCCTCGGTTGGCCGCAACCGCGATCTATATCGCTCCAGACGACTAACGGAAACGTCGAATTCCTCCGACTCCCAGAGCTGAGACTCCTGATCAGCCCTGCTTTTCCTACGACCCTGGCGCTCGTGGTTGTGCGCTCATGACTGAGCCTTGCGGTGGGTTGGTTCTGACTGGCCTTGTCTTGTGGCTTCAGCGACGGTCTGAGCAAGTGTCCAAATATTGGCACGCATAGCAGAAGTCAGACGTCACCCAAATCCAGCCATCACAAAGAGTTGCGGACAGTGTGAGCTTGGCTAACGAAGTGCCTTCCTGATCTATAGCGGCCCCAAACAACGGGACGACTGCAAGGTAGTTGGTTGTAGCGGCGAGAAGCCCGGGCCCACCTGAGACTGGACGATTAGGAGCGTGCAGCATGCTGCTTAGTAAAAATGGGATGCAGAGTGCGGCTGGCAATGCGATTCGCGGCTACGACTCCGCGATGAGATCTGGCGAAATGGAACGAATGTCTGGCTTGCGCTGTGCACTGGCCGGTGACAGCCAGGACGCGCCAATGCTGTCGGTTGTTGTCCCCTTCTACAACGAAGGCAGGAATGTGATCGAACTGCATACGCGGTTGCGAACCGTCCTCGATAATATCGGCTGGCCTTACGAATTCGTCTTTGTCGATGACGGCAGCACCGATGAGACGCCTCGGCTGCTGCGGGGCCTTGCCGAGATCGATCCGCTGTTGACCGTCGTGCGGCTGCGTCGCAACTTCGGCCAGACAGCTGCACTCGCCGCCGGATTCGCCCAGAGCGCCCTTAGTCATCACCACCGCGCGTTCGATTACGTTCTGCAGTTCGCGGACATTGCCGGGCCAGTGGTATTGGCTCAGCGCTGTCATCGTTTCCGAAGCGATGCTGTCGATCTGCTTGTTCATGCGGTTCGCATACAGCTTGGTGAAATGCCGTACCAGAATGGGAATGTCGTCGGCACGCTCCCGCAGCGGTGGAACGCGAATGGGAAATACGTTGAGACGGTAGAAAAGAGGCCAGAAGATGAACATCGACCCAGCCGATCCTCAGACCGGCCAAGCGGTGACGATCAACGAACGTCAGCACCTCGTGGTGTTCCGTAGCGCGCACATGCGGAAGCTTCAGCAGCAGCACCAGGATTTCAGACCAGCGCTGAAGAACGCCGAGCGCCAGTTCTACGACGTCATCCAACTGACACAACGTTTTAATTTGAAACCAATTCCGCGCTTGCAAGATTCCGGACTGCACGGATAGGCAGCTGCATTGACGCATGCGGAAGCCACGGACGAGCCTTTACGTAACCAGCGAAAATCCCTCCTGGTCAAAGTGTGGATCGAACCCGAAGGCCTCTGCCACGCTCCCTCTGCGCATCACGATGAAGGAAACGGCGTCAACGAGACTAAGTTGTCGCTTCCGCCGGTCGAGCAGCAAGTCGAGTCCAGCGTTGTGGAGTGCTTCATCGATCCACACCACATCGATCACAGGCGCGAAGTCTGCCCGAAAGCTTCGCACAGCTTCAAGGCCCAGTCGCCGGCCCAGAAGGGCATAGGTTTCAACCAAGACATAAGACGTAGACACGAGCAAAGCTTGCCGGGTGCGCAAGTTTGCGAAGGCGCGCTTCGCCCGGGCATGGTTCTCATCTGTGGTACTGAGGAGGGCAAAGAGGCCAGACGTATCTGCGAAAACAGCGTTCACTTGAACGCCTCGTCGAGATAGCGATCGTGTTTGCTCGACACGTTGCGTACGCCGCGGAGGTCGCGAAAACGTCCGACCACACGCGCCGCGCGGTCATAAAGCGCGGCACGATCCGGCATATCCTCCGCCAATCCTTTGTCAACGCAGCGCCGAATCACCTCTGCGAGCGACAAGCCGCGATCGCGCGCCTGGGCGCGCAGCCGGCGCGCTTGCTGGTCGGTAAGCTGAATCTGTGTTCGCACCATACCCTCGATTGTAAGCACATCATGATGTAGTGTCAAAGGATCTAGTCTCCTGACGGTATCCCCATGTTCCGAGCGGGCGATGAGTTCCTGAATACCCAGTTTGGGAACAACAATCCTTACAACCAGGACAACGAGATCAGTTGGTTAGATTGGAGCCAATTGGAAGCGAATCGGGACATCTTTTCTTTCTTCAAAAACATGATTGCTTTCCGCAAGTCGCATCCTTCTTTATGTCGCAGTAGATTCTGGCGTGACGACATCTCTTGGTATGGCACCGGTCCTGAAGTTGATATGTCTCCAGATTCCCATAGCCTTGCATTCTGCCTGCACGGTTCATCGCAGGGAGATCACGACATCTACGTCATGATCAATGCTTATTGGCAAGAGCTGCAGTTCGAAATCCAGGAAGGTAAGTCCGAGGATTGGTTACGGATGGTAGATACGGCTTTGCCAAGCGGCGACGATTTTTCCCAATCTGGCCAGCCTTTAGCTGAAATCATCTATCGAGTGGCGCCACGGTCTGTTGTCGTTTTGCTCCGACGCAACTAAAGGGCGTCGAAGCTCAATGCCTATTGTGCAAGGCGAATTTTGATCGAGCCTCGGAACTTGGTCTTCGCGACTGGCGAGGGGGAAGGTCAGTTAGCAAGGCAACTTGCCGTTTGCCTAGTTAAAGAAGGGTGGAACACCATTGGATGGCGCTTGAATGTCAAGCAGTATTCTGGCGAGCCCAGATTTCTGTGTTCGGGTCTTTGAACCCTTACACCGGCGCGTGATGGATCGCCAATGCACTCACTGAACAGGATTGCTACCTTAGGAGCGACAGGAGCGCCCGAACTACACATCGGCAGCTGCGCTGTCACCAGTGCGGCATTCCTGAAACTCTGGTCTGTAGTTCAGTCTCCTTGCTCGTGTTCCAGCAATCGTTATCGAGAGTGCGCGCTGATTCTGCGGGATGCGTGTTCCGTGGAATCAAGTAAATGTTCAAGATCCTGATTCTTTCGCCACCCTGATTTCGAGTTTTCCGAAATTGTCTCCCGTGAACAGCATCAGCAGCGTCTCAGGAAACTTCTCTAGCCCATCCACGATGTGCTCACGCGACTTCAACCGACCCGCTCTGATCCATCCCGCGATCTCTCGCATCCCTTCCGGATAACGCGGGAGATAATCCAGAATGATCATGCCTTTCATGGTGGCCCGGTTCACCAGCAGCGAAAGATAGTTACTGGGCCCCTTCAAGGGGCCGTTGTTGTTGTACTGGGAGATCGCGCCGCAAATGACAATGCGCGCTCCGAGATTGATCTGCTCAAGGACGGCGTCGAGAATGTCGCCGCCAACGTTGTCGAAGTAAACGTCGATGCCCCGTGGACAGCTTTTCCGCAGAGCCTGACCAACGGCCTCTTTCTTGTAATCAATGGCCGCGTCGAATCCAAGCTCGTCTGTGAGATAGCGGCATTTCTCCTCGCCGCCGGCAATTCCCACAACGCGGCACTCCTTAATTTTTGCAATCTGCCCCACTACCGAACCTACCGCTCCGGCTGCCGCCGAAACCACTACGGTGTCATCCGCTTTCACTTGGCCCGTTTCCAGCAAGCCGAAATATGCGGTCATGCCCGGCATACCTAGCGCGCTGAGATACACGGGCAGAGGCGCCAGTGAGGGATCGATTTTGAAGAATCCGCCGCCATCGGAAAGCACATATTCCTGTGCCCCCGGCATTCCGGAGACGTAATCCCCAACGGCAAATTTTGGATTTTTCGACGCGATCACCTGGCCCAGTCCGAGCGCGCGCATCACATCGCCTACCGGCACCGGCGGAATGTACGATTTCCGATCATTCATCCAGCCGCGCATGGCCGGGTCGAGCGAAAGATACAGAACCTTGATCAGCACCTCGCCCTCGCGCGGCTCCCGGACCGGCTCTTCGACGTAAGACCAATCGCTGGCTTTGGGCATGCCAACCGGACGGGCTGCGAGCCGAACCTGATGGTTCTTTATGTTCATCCGTCTCCTCCTACTTTGAGTGAGTTTATTCTTGCGTCCGCCGGCATGGAACGCGCTCCGCGCCATGGCTTTGCCTGACTGGATTAGGCGCGAATCATAGCCCCCAAACCGGAGACATGAAAGGGGTGAAGCCATCGGCTTTTATGGACGCTACGCCAGTACTACAACACTCGCTGGGGAGAAACGGCCACCAGTGGCTTGGATTACAAACGGAGGTAAAGCTGCGCCAGTAGCAGACGGTCTGTTCCGGGAGTAAAAGAAACAACCCGCGTGGGCAGCCTGTCCTGCCACACGCGAGTTGCAACGTGAAATCTAGTTTGGCGTAGGCGTGCAGTCCAAGAACGCCGGTGAAGCCTGCTCGACTGGCGTGTTCAGCGACGGTGAGCCATTGAAATCGAACAAATCGAGCAGAGGACTAGCGTTGAGATCGCGCAAGGTGAGGTGCGGCCTCACGCCGTCGTCGTCGCCCATAAAGACCGTCTCGATGAAAGCTAGTAGAGAAGTGTGGTCCGCAATGGTGTGCGAGACGTATTGCGGCTTCGAGAACGGTGAGACCGTAATGAATGGCACGCGAACGCCAAGCTGGTTAAAGTTGGCGCAGCCAGCGGGATAAGGACCTGAAGCAGTAAAGCCAGAGCAAAGCGCCGCAGCGTCGCTCATGCTGAATGAGCAATTGGCTCCGCCGCCCGGCTGCTCGCTGGCAGGAGGGTTAGACAGATCCGCGCATTGACCGGGATTGATGCCGTCGGGATTGAGTGCGCCACCCTGCGCCGCCGCCGGCGGTTGGGCGTGATCGTAGAAGCCGCCGTGCTCGTCGTAGCCGATAAAAATGACTGAGTCGTTCCAATATGGGCCGTTACGCAAAGCGTTAACTACCTCCGAGACATAGAACTGACCACGCCGAATGTCCGTCGGCGGGTGCTCGTCGTTTTCAACGGCCAAACCAAAAAATCCGAAATTGGGATCGAGGAAAGATACCTGCGGCAGCGTGCCCGCGCCGGGTGTTCCTGCAGCCTGCGCCAGAAATGCTGCTAGCGGCTGGAAATGCGTATCGGGAGGCACAGGGGGAAACACGCGGAAATCGGCAGCCTGCGGCACATCCTGGAAATAATCGGCCCAACTCACACCGTGCGCATCCATGAGGTCGAAGATGCTGCCGGTGATTGGTTTGTATCCGCCCGGCGGTGGCACGATTTCGTTTGTGCTGAGGTGGCCGAACGAGGTTGCGGCCATCAGATAGGCCCGGTTCGGGAACGTGGGGCCAATCAGCGAAGAGAAGTAGCGATCGCTAATGGCGAACTTCTGCGCCAGATCGTAGTAGAACGGAATCTCGTTCTGGGTGTAGAAGCCCATGGTGTCATCTTCCGTTGCGTTCTCGCCAAGCAAGTCTTGCTGCTCTGACGCATCGTTAACCCGCACGAAGCCGTCGTTCAACGGATGCATCAGCGCGAGGTTGCCGTCGGCGAAGTTGATCTCACGATGGGCGCCGGGCCAACTATGGTCCAGATCGGGGATGACGCAGACGTGCGGATCGTGGAAGGCATTAACAACTCTGCCGTCAGCCTCAACATTGGAGTTCGTGCAGGTGAGATTGCCGGTCGAATCTGTCGCGCAGCTGAGACCATCGACACAAGCGTGATCATTCTGTTTGCAGCCGGCGGGGCTGCCGCCGTGCGCAGGCGCCGGCTGATGATACGGGCTGCCGGGAGCATAAGCGAGCGCCCCGAAGTAATTGTCAAAGGAATGGTTCTCCTGCATGACGATGATGACGTGCTTAACCTTGTGCGGATTGCCCGAAGCTATCAAGAAGACGGGCATGATCATTGTGAGCAGAGCATTAAGCAGCACCGGACGGGTAACGGAACGCATGGGGGATGGCCTCGACTTCCTCGCAAGTACTTACTCTCTAGCAAGGTGCGCTCGCGCTAAGGGGCTGTCAAGTCTGCCGCCCATTCCTGAGTCGCCGAACCGTAATGGCGAGCTACCGTGACACGGCTCCATGACAGGAACGGATTATGAAGTTACCGCACACGTAAATGCAGCACGGCCCTTTCGATGTCCCGAAACACATGACTACGTTTAACCGAATACACGCAGTCTTGGAAGGGTGATCTCACGTCTGGTCAGATCGTTCGCTTCCCGATCTGAAACCGACATCGCAAAATACGCGAACGCCCTCTATTAGCCCATCTGGTGGAGCTGGGCTAGCAGCAGACGTCTGTTCGGGCGCAAAGGAACTCTCGAAGTTAAACGGAATGCATACTTGGGCGGAGCGGCTCGCAAGGGGCGCCTGCCTTGTGCATTGCTTTTTATAAGGAGATGAAGGTTCAAGCCTGCTGGGACTGTGATTCCCGCTCGCGCAAGACACGGCGGAGCAGTTTGCCGGCAGGTGATTTTGGCAGAGAATCGACAAATTCGAGTTTGCGAATTTGCTTATACGACGCAACACGGGTTGCGACAAATTCGATGACGTCTTCCGCGGCAACCGGCTGACGAACAACGACGAACGCTTTCGGCACTTCCCCCATCTTTTCGTCCGGGCTGCCGATCACAGCTGCCTCCGGAATCGCGGGATGGCTAACAAGGATTGATTCCAGTTCGGCAGGCGCGACCTGGAAGGCATTGCACTTAATGAGCTCCTTAACGCGATCGACAATATAGAAATAACCATCTTCATCGGCGTAGCCGATATCGCCGGTGTGATACCAACCTTCCGCGTCTACGGCGACGGCCGAAGCTTCGGGATTGTTCAGATAGCCCTTCATCACCTGCGGGCCGCCAATGTAAATTTCCCCAGGTTCATTGGGGCCAAGTTCAAGCCCTGTTCCGGGGTCAACCACTTTGGTCAACACGTTCGGCACGCAGGGGCCGACTGTGGCTGGTTTCTTCAAACCCGCAGTCTCGATGCTGCCATGGGTCAGCCCCGCCATTTCAGTCATTCCGTACCCTTGGATCACGGGAACCCCCAGGCGCTGTTCACACTTCTCTTGGGCGCTCACGCTAAGGGGTGCTGCACTTGAAGTTATGACTTTCATACTGGAAAAATTGAAGTGCTCCAAATCGGGATACTGAGCCAACGCCGAGATAATCGGGGGAACGAGTGGCACAAATTCGACCCGGTGATCCTGGATCGTTCGTAAGAGCAGCGCAGGATCAAAACGGCGCATGAGAACCACCGTCGTGCCCGCATACAAGCACAGGAGCAGTATGCAGACCATGCCGCCGATGTGGAAGAAGGGCATAAGTCCGAGATCTTTGCTTCCTTCCTTCAGGAGCGGGAACGCAGCACTGGTTGCCAGCACGCTTGCAATTAGGTTTGCGTGCGTCAGCATTACTCCCTTCTGCTTACCACTGGTTCCGCTGGAATAGGGCAACACCGCCACGTCTTCAAATGGATCGATCTTCATGTCGGGGATTGTGCGATCGCCTAGCAGATCCGTGAACGACGTCGCCCCGGAGGCATTCCCTATAACAAACACCTCGCGCAGCTGCGTACACGCGGCACCTGCAGTTACTCGGTCCAGGCACTGTGGAATCGTCAGCAAGTATTTGGCGCCTGAATCCCTCAACTGATTCGCGATCTCATCGGCGGTATACATGGGGTTCATGGTCGTGACTATTCCGCCAGCCGAAAGTACGCCAAAAAATGCCGTCGCAAACTCCGGCACATTGGGCAGCATCAGAGCGAACACGTCTCTCTTGCGCATTCCGTGACGAGCAAGCCCTGCAGCAACCTGCTGCGCCTCGCTCGCAAACCCTGCAAACGTTACGGTACGTTGTGCGTCCGGATCGAGAAAGGCTGGTATTGCGCCCCATTGCTCCGCGCGGCTCAGAATCAAGTGCTGGAATGGGACGTCAGGTATTGCGGTGTCGGGATACGGACTCCGAAAAATCATTTGGGTTCCTGTGCGCCCGTCTCGATTGCGACCTACCAGCATTTGCGCGG
>JAFAUE010000032.1 GCA_019243475.1 Acidobacteriota bacterium
TGTTTGCGATTTAAGCGCCGAGGAGATCCGCAAAACACGCGGCACCCTCACCCAGCCGGGAACGAACAGCCCATATCGGGAACGCACGCTGGAGGAGAACCTCGACTTATTTGCTCGAATGCGTGCAGGAGAGTTTCCCGACGGCTCACGCACCCTGCGAGCGAAGATCGACATGGCTTCGCCCAACCTCAACCTGCGCGACCCCGTGATGTATCGCATTCTGCACGCCGAGCATCACCGCACGGGAAACAAGTGGTGCATCTATCCCTTGTACGACTTTGCGCACGGGCAGTCGGATTCCATCGAGAAGATCACACACTCGATCTGCACCCTGGAATTTGAGGACCATCGCCCGCTGTACAACTGGTACATCGAGCAGCTGGGCATCTTTCCTTCGCAGCAGATCGAATTCGATCGGCTCAACCTCACCTACACGCTCCTGAGCAAACGGAAGCTCTTGCGTCTGGTGCAGGAAGGTCATGTCCGCGGTTGGGACGATCCCCGCATGCCCACGCTCTCCGGCGCGCGGCGGCGTGGATTCACACCCGAGGGCCTGCGCGCCTTCTGTGCTTCGATCGGAGTCTCAAAGACCACGGGCACCATCGAGCTCGCAATGCTCGAGCACTTCCAGCGTGAGGACCTGAACAAACGCGTGCCTCGCGTGATGGCAGTGCTGCGTCCGTTGAAAGTTGTCATCGACAACTATCCGGAAGGGCACAGCGAAGAAATGGAAGCGATCAACAATCCCGAAGACGCGAACGCGGGGACGCGCAAGGTGCCTTTCTCTCGCGTGCTCTACATCGAGCGCGACGACTTCCGCGAAAACCCACCCAAGCAGTTTTATCGGCTCTCGCCCGGGCGCGAAGTTCGCTTGCGCTACGGCTATTTCGTTACTTGCACGAACGTAGTGAAAGACGCGAACGGCGAAGTTGTGGAGGTTCATTGCACTTACGATCCGGCAACTCGCGGCGGCAATGCGCCCGACCGACGCAAAGTGAAATCGACCATCCACTGGGTTTCTGCAGCGCATGCCCTTGATGCGGAAGTTCGTCTCTACGACAACCTATTTACCAAAGAAGATCCCAATGAAGTGGAAGAAGGTCAGGACTGGACAGCCAATCTGAACCCGAACTCTCTTGAAGTGCTATCGGCGGTGAAGGTCGAACCGTCGCTGAAAGAGGCCGCACCCGGCAGCCGCTACCAATTCGAGCGCCTCGGCTACTTCGCAGTCGATCCCGATTCGAAACCCGGCGGATTAGTGTTCAATCGCACGGTCGCGCTAAAAGACGCTTGGGCAAAGCTGGAAAAGCGTACGCAGGGAGCCTAAGCGGTCCCTGTCTTTGATCTGATCGCAAGCGCCAAGCCAAGGATCTCGCGCCTCACCAGCCGCGCTGACCTAGCTTCGCTTCATAAGCCGCGATATCGGTTTCGTGCTTTAGCGTCAGCCCGATCTCGTCGAGTCCTCCGAGAAGGCAAGTCCGCCGGAACTCGTCGATAGAAAAACTGGACAAGAAGCCTTGATCGTCGCTAACCGTCTTTGTTACGAGCGATACATGCAGTTTGTACCCCGGATGCTTCTGGGCGCGTGAGAGCAGGCGTTGAACATCGCCGTCCGGAAGCGTAATCAGAAGAAGGCCATTGATCGCAGCGTTGGTGCTGAAGATATCGGCAAAACTGGGTGCAATGATCGCGCGAAAACCATAATCGACGAGCGCCCACGCAGCGTGCTCGCGCGAGGAGCCGCAGCCAAAGTTCCTTCCTGCGACCAGGATCGACGCACCGGCGTACTCATCGCGATTCAGTACGAATTCCGGACGCGCTTTGCCGTCTCCGTCCCGCCGCCAGTCCCAAAAGAGGAATTCTCCGTATCCGGTGCGCTCAATTCTCTTGAGGAACTGCTTGGGAATGATCTGGTCAGTATCTACGTTCGTACGGTCGAGCGGAGCGACGATGCCGGTATGTTCGCGAAACGGTCTCATGCCGGTTGCGCCTCTTTGAAACGCCACTTTCGCACGTCGGTAAAGTGCCCGGTGATGGCAGCGGCGGCAGCCATCGGTGGACTCACCAGGTGCGTGCGCCCTCCGCGGCCTTGACGGCCTTCGAAGTTGCGATTGCTGGTGGATGCGCAACGCTCGCCAGGTTTCAAGATGTCCGGGTTCATGCCCAGACACATCGAGCACCCTGATTCGCGCCAATCGAAGCCGGCCGCCTTAAAAATTCGATCCAGGCCTTCCGATTCTGCTGCGCGCTTCACCTGCTGCGAGCCGGGTACCACCATGGCTTGCACGCGAGGATGGACGCGATATCCTCGCACCAGTTCCGCAGTTGCGCGCAGGTCTTCGATGCGCGCGTTGGTGCACGAGCCGATGAAGACCCGGTCGATGGGAATGTCTTCCATTGCCGTGCCCGGCTTTAAGTCCATATATTCGAGCGCGCGAGCCACGGACTGCTGTTCGGCGTCTGAGCCTGCCATCACCGGATCTGGAACGCGTCCCGAAATAGGAACCACCTGTCCTGGATTGGTGCCCCAGGTGACGAACGGCTCCAGAGTCGCAGCATCGATGTTCACCGTGGAATCAAATCGCGCGCCCTCATCGGAATGCAGTGTCTGCCAATGAGCGAGAGCTTTGTCGAATGCCTTGGGAATAAAGCGGCGGTTGCGCAGATAAGCGAAGGTGGTTTCGTCGGGCGCGATCATTCCCGCGCGAGCTCCGGCTTCGATGCTCATGTTGCAGACAGTCATCCGGCCTTCCATCGACAGCGAGCGGATCGCCGAGCCGCGATATTCGATTACGTGTCCGGTTGCGCCATCGGTTCCAATGCGCCCGATGATTGCCAAAACGATGTCCTTGGCGGTGGCGCCGAACGGCAGCTCCCCTTCGACGGCAATCTGCATCGTCTTCGGTTTCTTTTGCCACAGACATTGCGTTGCCATCACGTGCTCGACTTCCGACGTGCCAATGCCGAAAGCCAGCGCGCCAAATGCTCCATGCGTGCTTGTGTGGCTGTCGCCGCAGACGATGGTCATTCCCGGCTGTGTAAGGCCGAGCTCAGGTCCGATGACGTGGACGATGCCTTGTTCGGCGGAGTCGATATCGAAGAAACGCACACCAAAGTCTCGACAGTTGCGGCGCAGCGTCTCCACCTGCTGTGCAGCGATAGGATCGGTAATGAGCTGCCGGTTCGCCGTGGTGGGGACGTTGTGATCGACAGTGGCTATTGTCAGCTCCGGACGGCGCAGCTTCGTTCCGGCAAGGCGCAGCCCTTCAAAGGCCTGCGGCGAGGTGACTTCATGGACGAGGTGCAGGTCAATATAGAGCAGTGCGCGTCCGTCGTCGTTCTCCCGGACCAGGTGCTGCTCCCAGATTTTCTGAAAAAGTGTTTTTGCGAACATCTACTCACTCTGCGAAGACGCGGCCGGAGCGTCTTTAAGAGAAAAATCAACTCAGACTGCGTGATACGCCTGCCGCCGAATCACTGCGGCGGTGAGAGCCTCCTCGACTAACGCTCCCATTTCCGTAGTCGAAACCTGCTGCTCGCCTGGAGAACGATGAATGTCTGCCGTTCGGTAGCCTTGCGCCAGCA
>JAFAUE010000262.1 GCA_019243475.1 Acidobacteriota bacterium
GGATTCAGCCACTGCGGCCGGCAGGAGCGCGCGTTGAAGATCGACGACACGTACGTGGATTACGAAATCATGATGCTGAAGCTGCGTTGAAGAGGAAGGGGTGACAGGCAGCCGGTGACGGGGCATATCCCTACTGTTTCAACAACACATCTGAAAGCTGGTGCGCCTTCAACGCCAGCGTGTGGGCGCGCTCAAGATCCTGATCTTTGAGCGCTGAGCGGGCTTGTGTGACGTAGTTCTTGATCTGAGTCACAGTGTTCTGCTCGTCGCTGCTCAGAGTGCGGTTGAGGCTGTGCAGGTTCTTCTCCGTCGCATCCAGCAGCTGGGTGGTGCTTTGCTGGGACTGCGAGGCGGTGGTCTGCGACATATCAGGTGAAATCTTTGCAATGGCCGCTTCGGGCTCAGGCGGCGTCGCCTTGGCAACGTTCTGATCGCCGGAATTGGCCGGCGGGGTTGGCGGCGCCTGTTTCTTCGTTGTGCTTGTGGCGGAGTGATGGTGCGACGTGCTGCTTTTTTTCGGCTTGGCCGGTGAAGGCTTCTCGGGCAGGGTTGCCGATGCTGTGGTTGTGGGTTGCGTGTTCTCAGGCTGAGGATTGGGCGGAGGAGTGGTTGTGCTGGATTGTTGCTCCGGAGTTGTTTGCTGGATGGTCGGTGCTTGTGCCTGCACCGGCGGCACCGACGGTTTCTTCTTTTTACAACCTGTGCCGGAGAGCAGGCAGAAGACTATTGCGCAGACGAACAACCGATGTGATGTGCGGGCTTGCATTTAGGACCTGGCCACCAGCTTTTCGCTTTCCTGCTGTTCTGTGCGGCTAAGCGGAAGGGTCAGGTAGAAAGTCGTACCCTCGCCGATTCTGGTATCGAAGTGCACAGAACCATTATGCAATTGCGCGATGCGATACGTCATTGCCAGGCCGATACCGCTGCCAGTCTTTTTGGTGGTGAAGTAGAGATTGAAGATTTTGTCGCGGATGGCTGGAGGAATGCCTGAGCCGGTGTCCTGAATTTCCAGCTGCGCATCGCCTTCGTTGCGGCGAGCGCGCATAGTTAGCGTGCCGCCGGATTCCATCGCCTGCGCGCCATTGATCACGATGTTAAGCAGTGCCTGCTTGAGCAGGTCAGTATCGATCTTGGCAGGCAATGGTTCCTCTCCGACCTCGGTGATGACGTGCACCCCATGACGTTCGCAGTCGGGTCGAGCCACAAACGCAACCTGCTGGATCAGCGAGCGCAGATCGGTTTCCGCTAGCTTTAGCTCGACTGGCCGCGTGAAGTCCACAAGCGTTTGCACTACGCGATCGAGCCGCTGAATCTCGCTGCCGATCACATCCATGTGCCGCTGCGCGTCGGGATCGGCTTCCTTCAGCTTATTACGCAGGATTTCCAGGTGCACGACGATCGAGTTGATGGGATTCTTCACCTCATGGGCCACTCCCGACGTCAGCTTGCCGATATTTGCAAGGCGGCGGGAAACCTCGATCTCACCCTCAATCTTGCGCATGGACTCTGCGTCGCGCATGGTGAGCAGAGCGCCGAGCTGCTGACCGCCTTCCTCAATGAAATCCAGTGACACTTGAACGTCGATCCCGTTGTCGCCCTGGATTTCGACAGTGTGCATGGGCTCGTGCCGGCTGAATGCGTTGAGCACATTTCTGCCAAGCTGGGTATCTCGGGAGAAAATTTCTTCAGCGTGGCTGCCCAGCATTTCGCCGCGGGGTTTGCCAAGGAAGGTCTCAATCGAGGCGCTCACCAGCACAGCGCGGCGATCCTTGGTGAACAGCATCAGGCCGTCCTGCAGGTTGGCCATGATCTGGTCCACGTTTTCCTGCAGAGCAGAGAAGACTTCGTTCACCGTGCGCATCTGCCGGCCGATGCGTTCGATTTTGGAACTGACGTTCCCGTATTCGTCGGAGCGGTTGAGTTCGCGCGGCGCTGGAACTGTGATCTCGCCGGCCGTCATTTGATCGAGCCGGCGGGAAATGGCCTCTAAAGGCCGCAACGCAAAATTGGACAAGGCCGCCGCCAGGGCAAGCGACACCAAGATGGCAATACAGGAAAACTTCAGCGCGTTATTTAGTTCATCGTGCAGAGCAGCTTTCAGAAACACCGATGAGATACCAACCTGCGCAGATCCGAATGGTCGATTGTTGCGATCCAGCGGAACCTTGATGACATAAGTGCGAATCGGTCCATAGGTCACACGCAGTTGCTGCCAGAAGCTGGCGGAGGCAAGCTGGCTCATGTCTGGACGCGCGGGAACGGGCTTGCCGATCATCTGCGGATCGCTGTGGACGATGGCAGTGCCTTCGGGACCGACTACGGCAACGTCGCTGATGATGCTGGAAAAACCGATCTGCGATTCGATGACGTTAATGACGCCAGGATCGGTCTGCAAACTTTCTTCAACGAAAGCGTTTACCTGCTGGGGATTATTGAGATCGATTTTCGTGCTGCTGAGATCAGTCTCAAGCGCCTGGCGGCACGAATAGATGAGCTGATTCACGGCGAACTGGCCCTGTTCTACGCCATCGTTCAGCACCTGGTGCACGAGCTGAGCCACGTAGATGGTCGAGAGTGTGACCACGATCGCGACCACCATTAGACTGATCGCGATTACCAACTTTGTTTTGAGCCGCATTCGATGAACTCAATATTGCCGTGGCGCGGCAGAGTTACTGATTCGCAGCCTCGGCCAGGCCGCCCCCGTTCGATCCGTACTCCTTCAGCTTGTTGTGCAAAGTCTTCAAACTGATGCCCAGGATCTCAGCAGCACGAGTCTTGTTGTTATTGGTGCTGGCGAGCGTGCGCAGGATCAACTGCTTTTCCGCTTCCTCAACTGTAGTGCCGACGCCGAGATGAATTGCATTCGGATCGAGCTCGGCGGTCCTTACCTGCGCACTTCCGAATCCCGGCGGCAAATGGCGAGCCTCGACCAGCCTGCCGGTAGCGAGGATTACAGCGCGCTCCAGCGTGTTGCGCAATTCCCGGACGTTGCCGGGCCAGCCATAGGCCTGGAACGCTTTCAGCACCACGTCGTCAACTCCGGCCACGTCGCGGGCGTGCTTTTCATTGAGGTCGCGGATCAATGCTTCAACCAGCTCCGGCAGGTCTTCCTTGTGCTCGCGCAATGGCGGCATATGGATATTGAAGACGTTCAGACGATAGTAGAGGTCGTTGCGCAGTTCGCCTCGCGCAACCGCCTCTTCCGGAATTTTGTTAGTCGCCGCGACTACACGGACGTTGACTTCCGTTTCCGTTTTGCTGCCAAGGCGGCGCAACTTGCGGTCTTCCAGAACGCGGAGCAGTTTGGCTTGCGTGGCGATGGGCATCTCGCCAATTTCGTCCAAAAGCAGAGTGCCTTCCTCGGCAAGTTCGAAGCAGCCGGCGCGCCGCTCCAGGGCGCCTGTGAAGGCGCCTTTTTCGTGACCGAATATCTCGCTCTCAATCAAGGTCTCGGGAATTGCCGAACAATTGATCGCAACGAATGGTTTCGTCTTGCGCGGACTTAGGTCGTGCAATGTGCGCGCGACCATCTCCTTGCCAGTGCCGCTTTCGCCTGTGATCAGCACCGACGCTGTGCTGGGCGCCACGCGCTCGAGAAGGGCGAAGATCTCCTGCATCTTGCGCGATTTGCCAACCAGGTGGCCGAGCACTCCGGCATCGCGCAGCTGGCGGCGCGTAACCTCGAGTTCTCGCGTAGTCTCCTGCTGGCGGGAGGCATTCTGCAGAATGGAGCGCAGCCGCGTAGGATCAACCGGCTTCTGGATGTAGTCGTAGGCGCCCATCTTCATAGCGTCAACCGCACTATCGATTGAGCCTTGTGCGGTGAGCATGACGACCGCCATTTGCTGCGGTTGGTCCGCGAGCCGGTGCAGGAGTTCAAGGCCGTCCATACGAGGCATCTTGAGATCGGTAATTACTATCGCAGGCGACCAGACGAGGACCTTGTCCAGGGCGTCGAGGCCATCCTTCGCGGTCTCAGTACGATAGCCCCAGGAAGAGACCAGCTCAGCCAAACCTGTACGTGCGTTATCCTCGTCTTCGACGATTAAGACTTTGTCTTGCATAAGGGACTTTCGTTTGATTCCGGCCCGTGGATAGGCCCCAAACGCTTACAGCTTAGCAGCTTAGAGGCCGGGAAGCTGCGCGACCATTGTTGAGATGCAGAACTGCTGCTCAAGGGCCAAATTTACGTGGCACTTAAGATTACGACCAGCTACTCGGGCAGCAGAACTGCTCACAAATGCATCCCAAGCTGTTGACGGACAAAGCTTCTGCTTGTGGATCGGTGATGCGCCTTTTTAAGACCGCCCTTTTTATTTTCCTGCTGCTGCCCGCCTCTTTATTCGCAGCCAAACTGCGTGAGATTGCGTTGCTCGACATCCCGGGCAGGCCGGGCTTTGAGACCCTGACATTTGCGAAGGGCATGCTGGTAATGGCCCATAACGGGGCAGGGACAGTTGACATCTTCGATCCGGCAAAGCGGCGCTTCATCGCTCAGATTTCAGGAATCGTCAGCGCTCGCGGCGTGGTGGCCGACGACACCGCCAATCGCGTGTACATCGCCGACGCGGGCACGAATTCGATCGACGTAGTGGATAGCAACAACTGGCAGGTAGTTGATCGCATTCAATTGAGCCGGGCGCCGGAGAATCTGTTGCTTGTCCCCGGCACTACGAACCTGGTCGCGACCAACCCCTATGCTCGCTCGCTGACGCTTGTGAGTCGGCAGATCGATCGCGAAATGCAGACTGTGGACATCGGCGGTCATCCCGAGCTGATGGCTTTTGACCCGATCCGGAATGCGGTATTCGTCACCGTAGAAGACCAGAATGAAGTTCTGGCATATGCTTCATCGCTCGAACGGGACGCCAAACCGCTGCTTACGCTGAAGATCAGCGGCTCAGAACCGACGGGAATTATTCTCAATCCGACTTCACGCACACTGTTCGTGGCCGTTCGGTACGCCGTGCTGGCGCTGGACGCCGACTCGGGCGCCGAACTGAGCCGAGTGCCCGTGTCCGCGGGAACGGATCGCCTGTGGCTCGACTCGACCGGCGGTGCGCTCTATGCGGCCTCGAGTGACGGGACGGTAACCACAATGAAGGTCAATGGCCGCAATCTCGTCTACGACAGCGAATTGAAGACCGACGTAAAAGGACACAGCTTGGCCTTCGATCCTGAACGCAAGCTGATTTATGTTCCCGGAGGTCGAGAGGGCAGGTCGAAGATGGTAATCCTCAAACAGTTTGGAGCTTTGCCCATGACCACTGACGAAGTTAAGACCGCGATGAAAGGCAGCTACTGAGCTTTTAAGGACAGTGAGCTTCTAGAGTCAAAATTTGAATAAAAACGGGCACGCTTGCGTGCCCGTTTGTTTTTTGGCTTAGCAGCTCAGCAGCTAAGCTGCGTGTTTCGGTTTCAGCGGTTCCGTTCCGGGATCCTGTCCCTCAGTCTTTCCCGTTTTTGGATCGATGATGTAAAGCAGATCGCTCAAGTCGCTGGCGTGCTCTTCTTCGTCCTTTAGGATCTTCTCGACCATAAGACGGGTGGTTGGATCGTTGTCGCCAAAGTAGCGGATCATCTCGCTATAGACCTCGATCACGATTCTCTCGGCGACTAGGTCTTCTTTGATCATGTCGCCCAGGGTTTCGCCTTCGACGTATTGCGACGCCGAACGTTCGAGCAGGGTCTTTGGGTTGTAGTCCGGCTTGCCGCCCAGTTGTTGAATGCGGTCGGCGATGGCGTCGGCATGCTCACGTTCGGCGTCGGCATGCTCTTTGAACTCATCTCTCACCGCCATCGCGTGTACGCCGGTTGCCATGAAGTAATGGTGCATATAGCGCAGCACACAAACGATCTCCGTGGCGAGAGCGTCGTTGAGGATGTTGATGGTTTTTGTCACGTCGCCCTTGTAGGCCTGGGTGACGGCTCCGTCTTCGATCTTTTGGCGCGCGCGATTGCGAATCGCTTCCACATCTGCGGTGAAGGATGGCATTCTTCTGCTCCTTTGGCTTTTAGGCAACTTGCTTAGGAAGCGAGAACTTCGTTCCAGAGATGCCCGATAGCCTACGAAACTCTAAGCTGATATGTCAAAGGCCCGCAAGCTACAATGCAAGGTCGCGTCAACGCTGATTCCGCGGGGAGTGACGCGGGCGAGGAACTATGTCCACTACAGTCGAAGTAGATCAGAAGACGCTGATCAACTACCGGACCGATGCAGGTATTGCGATCCTCGAACTCAATGATCCTCCCGCCAATACGTACACGTACGAGATGAACCGCCAGCTCGATGAAGGCATCCTGCGCGCGCGCATGGACAAGGAAGTGCATGTCATCGTACTCACGGGCGCGGGAGAGAAATTCTTTTCGGCAGGCGCCAACATCACCATGTTGAGCCGCGCGGACCCCACTTATAAGTACTATTTTTGTCTGCACGCCAATGAGACTTTGTTGCGTCTGGAAAACACGCCCAAACTGGTGATTGCCGCAATCAATGGTCATTGCGTGGGTGGCGGCCTTGAGATCGCTATGGCGGCGGATATCCGCCTCGCACGTCGGGATGCTGGCAAAATCGGATTGCCTGAAGTGAACCTCGGCGTACTGCCTGGAACAGGTGGAACGCAACGCCTATCGCGTCTGATTGGCAAAGCCAAGGCAATTGAATTAATGGCGTTGGGCAGAACTTTTAGTTTTGACGAAGCGAAAGAACTCGGTCTGGTAAACGACGTCTTTGAGCGCGATGGCTTTATGGGCAAAGTTGCGGAGTATGCGCGTCAGTTCTGCCCGCCCAACAAGGCGGCCCTCGCCGTGGGTCGAATCAAACGCTCTGTACAAAGTGGCTGGGAGATGCCGATCGAATCGGGATTGGCGCTGGAGCGCGAGAACCAGCAGCTGCTGTTCGAAAGCGATGACGCCAAAGAGGGTCTGAATGCGTACATCGAAAAGCGCTCTGCCGTCTTCACCGCCAAATGAACTTTACCCTGGGCGAGCTGATGGTGGCGGCGGCCGCGCGCGAGATTCGAGACAGGGAAGTGGTATTCGTCGGCATGCGACTGCCGCTGATTGCCTTCGTCGTTGCTAAACGAGCCCACGCGCCCAACTGCATTGGATTGTTCGAGAACGGCGTGATTCGCGAGAGGCCCGCGCCGGAGTTGATCTACACCATGGCTGACCCGCCTAACATCCTTGGCGCCACCCAATGCCTGGACATGATCGGAGTGATGAGCTTGCTGCAATCCGGTCGCGTCGATCTCGGTTTTCTAGGAGCGGCCGAGGTGGACCGATTTGGGAATCTTAACTCCACTCAGGTGCAAGGAAAAAGCGGAATGGTTCGCTTACCCGGCTCCGGCGGAGCGTGCGATATCGCGAGCCTGGCTAAGCGGTTTGTCGCCATGATTGAGCATAGCCCTCAGCGTTTGCCTGAGCGTGTCGCATACATTACCAGCCCTGGAAATGGCGATGGTGCGGGATATCGCAAACGCGTCGGTCTTCCGCGAGGAGGTCCCGCGGCCGTTATCACTACGAAAGCAGTACTCAGATTTGACGAGGATGGTGAAGCGTTTTTACATTCGCACCATCCTGAGGTGTCAATAGAGGATGTCGTGGCCTCCACTGGTTGGAAGTTGCGGATCAGTCCGAACGCAACAGAGACGCCGGCCCCAAGCTCGGAAGAGCTGCGCGTGATTCGCGACTACGACAAAGATGGTTTCTGGACGAACTAGTAGCCCGCACCGAATGCAAGCTCCATCAGCACATCATGTGGCGATCACGCTAGAGCCCCCGATCGCGCGTCTAGTGCTCGCCCATGGAAAGCAGAACGTCATTGATTTCCAGATGATGGAAGAACTGGCGGTAGGGCTCGATACGCTTGAGGGCAATGCAGAGATATCTGCAATTTTGATCTCGGGAGCGGGCGAGCACTTTTCAGTGGGCGTTGACATTCCCTCGCATACTCCCGAGAAAGTCGAAACCATGCTGACTAAGTTCCATGGCGTGATTCGACGGCTCGCACACACCAACAAGGTGACCGTCGCCTTGGTCCGCGGCTACTGTCTCGGCGGAGGAGCGGAGCTGGCAATGCTCTGCGATATCGTGCTTACCACCCAGAGCGCTCACTGGGGATTTCCCGAAATAAAACTTGGCTGTTACCCTCCGGTTGCCTGTGCGGGGCTTGCCGCCGCTGTCGGGCAGAAACGCGCGGCAGAGTTGGTCTTGACCGGCCGCATCTTCGACGGTCGTGAGGCAGCACAGATCGGGCTGGCCACACGCGTGATCGAAATCGGGAAAAGCTCAGGCCGCGAGTTTCCTGAAGCTGCCGATGAAGTAGAACGGAGCTTGAAAGCACTCAGTCCAGCGGCGCTGTCCTGCGCGAAGCGGGCGCTCTACGGCTGGGACGCTGCGCATTTGGAAAAAGGGCTGGCCCGGGCCGAAGAAATTTATCTGAAGCAACTGATCAAAACCGAGGATGCGAAAGAAGGGATCCGGGCGTGGGTGGAAAAACGCGATCCAGTATGGAGCGGTAAATGATCCTCAATAGGTGCAGTACTCGAGGCCGCAGCGAATCTTGAACCAGTCGAAATCCATTCCCATTCGGTGCAGTCCATATCGCACTTTCTGAAAAACGGTTTCTGTGCGATAGACGATCTGGTAATTCTGTTCATAACGCCATTGATCGTCGTATGCGCTATGCGAGGCGGCGCGACGGGATTCATTGTATTGATCGTAGTCCGCCGGGTTCATGTAGTCGTAATCGTAGGGTGTTTCGTAGCGGTTTTCGCGGCCGCGGCGAATGCGGCGGTCTTCGTCAGCAGCGCGGTTCAGCATGAGCGCGTGCTTCTCATACCATTTATATACTTCGTTTTCCGTTTCAACCTTCGTGTGATTCTGGCGAAAGGCCTTGATAGCAGCCAGGATCGCATCGGTGTTGTCGCAGTCTCCTTCCCACACATCGGGAAAAAGAGGTTTCTGCGCAAGACTGGAATCGTCATTCAACACGACCCGCGCGTGTTCAGCGGAGCTTGGGTTTGCCTGAGCCGCCATCTCTGCTAAGGACTTCTTAGGGGTCGCATCCTGCGCATGCAGGCAGAGCCCCGCTAACAAACTGAACGTAAGAGTCAGCGTGGCCTGAAGCCGCATAGCGAACATAGCGGCGAATATATCCCAGAAATCCAAGTACTTGCAGAGCACGAAGGTAATTGGCGGAGTACTTACTCTCGCCTGAAGGCGCTTCGTCCCAAAGGGGCGCTTGGCTCTATTCACTCCTTCCCAATCTTGAAAGTGCGCAGAGCAGCACAACGTATGATGTGAGCCATGAGCAAGCAATGCTCTATGCGCGACGCAGTTGCAGAGTGGATTAGTGATGGGGCGTCGGTGGCGATGGGTCTGCAGCTTGAACAGATGATTCCTTTTGCTGCTGGTCACGAGATCGTGCGGCAGGGAAAGCGAGATCTCAGGCTGATCGGGCCCATATCCGACTGCCTATTCGACCAGTTAATCGGAGCTGGATGTGTGAAGGAGGTCGTGGCCGCGTGGGTAGGCAACGTGATGATGGGACAAGCCTACAACTTTCGGCGCGGCGTAGAGTCCGGCGAGATCCGCGTTTTCAACATGACAAATTTCAGCCTGGCCCTTGGCCTCCAGGCGGGGGCTATGGGAGTGCCGTTCTTGCCGACGCGCACGGCAATGGGAAGCGATGTGCCGAAAGGGAACCACTTCTTTTATCAAATTATTTCCCCTTTTGAACCTAAAGAAACGCTCTATGCTGTCCGAGCGATTGTCCCAGATGTGACAATCGTGCACGTCCAGCGGGCCGACTCTGAAGGCAATGCGCATTGCTGGGGCAACTTCGGTGTAATGCTGGAAGCTGTCCGTGCGGCGAAGCGCGTGATCGTAGTTGCGGAGGAGATTGTGGATGCCGAAGTCATCTCCAGCGACCCGAATCGAACTGTGATCCCAGGTTTTCTCGTGTCAGCCGTGGTGCAAGAACCGTTTGGCGCTCATCCGTCGCCCGTTCAGGGACACTACAGTAGAGATAACGAATTCTTCCGCTCCTATCATGCGGAAACAAAGACGCCGTCAGACTATTCTCGCTGGCGCGGGAAGTGGATTGACGGCGTGAACAGCCGCGCGGAGTACCTGACGAAATTAGGGCGAGAGCGAGTGGAAAGCCTTCGTGTGAAGAAACACGCGTATTCGGCTCCTGCGGATTATGGTTACTAATACAAGAGCAGGATCGGCGTTTGTGCAGGAGTAAGCAAAAGAAACGGGACTTCCTGTTGCTGAAGTCCCGTCGGGTTCTGATTGGAGGCGGCTAGTTGGAAGTTGCTGACGCCACTTCCAGCGATTCATTCACCGGTGCTGTGTTCGTAGTCGCAGGCGAAATTACCTGATGGCTGGCGGTTACGTAGTTGTACATTCCGAACAGCAGGTGATAGCGGATCTTAAGGACCTCACAGAGCATTTGGAAAGAGTCGCGCACCACATTCAACCTGCTGCCATTGTCGTGAACTGCTTCGACTCCAACTTCCTTCACCACGAAGCAGAACCGTTCTGCAAGCATGAGGACTTCAGGGTCGAATCCCCAGCGCTCGATTCTTTGACGGGAGAAGATCATGCGGGCGGCTTTGCGCTTGAACGCCTTAAAACCGCATTGGGTGTCTTCAAAGCGCAATCCCAAAATCGAGCGGACGACCATCTTGAATCCCGCGCTGCAAAGGCGTCGATGCCAGGGGGCTGCGACACGCTCCCCGCCTAGATCAATGCCCCGGGAACCGATCGCGACGTCGGCACCGTCCTCGATGGCGGCAAGCAGCCGGTCGAGTTCCTTAATCGGCACGGACAAGTCTGCGTCGGTGACAAGGATGATCTCTCCCAGGGCGGCTTCGACTCCGCGGCGCAGGCTATAGCCTTTTCCCCGATTGATGTGGTTCTGCAGCAATCGCAGATAGGGTTTGTCCTGAATAAAACGCATCACCAGGCGCGCCGTAGCGTCGGTGGAACCGTCGTCGACAACTATGATTTCTGCGTTGAGATTTTCTGAGTGTATGAAGGCGTCCAGCTTCTGGAGCGACGCTTCGAGGCGGCGCTCTTCATTGAAAGCGGGAATAACGATGCTGAGCGAGTACATGAGTTCACCTTAGGAACGCGGTCTGCATCGCTTCCGTCGCCTGAGGCAAATCGACCGGCCATACTTCCACCGGTAGTGCCGGCTTCCTCCGTGAGACTTTCTTTCGCCGCTTCAGTGCTAGTGCTTTCGCAAACGCCTGGAGATACTGACCGACAACCTTCTCCATCGTCATGCGCACCGCTACCGAGAAGTTTTGCTCTGCCATTTCCTGCTGCAGAGTCGGGTTCTCGAGCAGATCAGTCAGGACCTTTGCCAGACTGTCGGTGTTTCCAACTTCGTAGAACGACATAGCCAGTTCTTCGGTCTCGGCCATGTCGCGAAAATCGGGAATATCAGATCCAATGATGGGTACGGCAAATTCGCACGCCTGATGTGCCACACCGCTCGGCCCGCCGGCCGACGTGTAGGGCAGAACCAGGACTGTCGCCGAGGAAAACAGATTGCCGATTTCGTCCTCAGCAATGTATCCCTGGAATTCGATCCGATCACAATCGCGCCAGCGCTCGCGGAGCGATTCGATGTAGCCCGGGCACATCGGATGATTGGAGCCGGCGATGACCAACTTCGCATTCGGGAACCGGTCGGCAATTTGAGCGAATGCTTCGATCAAGATTTCCGGTCGCTTGTAGGTTCCCCACTTGCCGAACGTCAAAATGCGATGCTCAGGATTGCCGCGCTTGCTGATATCGGGAAATTTCGGCGTCGCCGAAAACACACCGTGCTTACGCAGGTGAACATATTTCCCGCGATAGTTTTCCAGCAAAACTTTGCGATAGGACGGCAAGAGCACCGTCACTGAGCCCGACCAGAGAAGTATTTTCGTAGCAAACGCGCCAAAGAGACGGTACAGCTTGGGGAAGCGAGTGCCCTTCGAAAGGTCAAGGGCTTCAATCACGTGGTGCAGAGTGATATGGGTACAAAAGCCAAAAAGCCGAAGTAAGAACGCAGTGCAGATTCCCAGGAAAGCGGGAATCGGTTTGTCGCCAAAGCTGGAAAAAACCAGATTGAACCAAACCACGTCCGGTTTATGACGCCGGGCTGCACGAAGCAAATCCAGTGGGGTGGTTATGGAATTGAATGTCCAGCAGCGATCGACTTCGAAATCAGGAAGTTCATCGGCCGAGGAGTCCATCCGATCGGCCAAGACGGTGAGGCTGACGAGGTCTCGCCTCTTCAGTTGCTTGGCGAGGTGAAAACCGTACTCATTCAGTCTCTCGGTGCTTGGAGGAAAAGCAGTAACTAAACAAACCTTCATGGGGGCCCATCCGCTCTCTGTAATCGGCGGTTCATGTTTACAGATGAGGCACTCTGACAACAAAGTTGGCAGCAGCCCTGAAAAAATTTACGAACTGCTTATCTCACCGTCAGTGTGCGAAATCTGCTCAAACAGCGACGACGAAGCGGTTTCTTCAGGCAACCCCGCAGCTCTGGGCCATATTGCCGGAAGAGTTACTGCAATGCGGCCGGACATCCGAAGCGGATGTCCGGCCGCCCGAACCTTAGAAGCGAAGAGTTGGTCCAAACGTGATCTTCAGATCGTGGTTGACGCCGCGATCAAAGTACATTTCGTCTCCGGCATCCGCGCGAATACCGATCGGTCCTAGGAAAAACTCGATTCCGCCACCAGGAAAGAAGACTCCGTTCAGGTCAGTGTTCTGCAGCTGGGTGGGGAATGTTCCGAAGGTTACCGGGCCGGGAGTCAGGCCAAAGCGGACAAAACCGCCTTTAGCAAATAAGAACGCACGAACTGCTCCTTTGGTGCCCAACTGGAACTTAGGTCCGAAGAGGCCATGGGTGGCGCGGAGATCGGACCGGAACACCTGGGTATTGCCATTGATGCCGGTCACGTTCTGCGTATTGCTCTGCGCGAAATCGTAGGCACCATCCAAATCAAAGGCTACGTTCGGATGCACGTTGAAACTGAGCCGGCCGCCAACTCCGTAGAGATTGGTGCCGCCGGCGCGAAACATATCGCCGAAAACCCCGATTTCGCCGTGATCCTGTGCGACCAGGGTCGGCGCCGAAGCGAGCATGCCCAGCGCAAAAAGCATAAGTACAAAACGTGTCTTCATAGAACTTCTCCCGATTGAAAGTCTCTCGTCCCCACTACCTATCTGTGGCACCTCTACCGCTTTGCCATATGTATTGGGAGACGCTAAGTGAGACGAGCGCTGCTGCGGGCAGGTTGGCAGCTAACGAGAGTAGCTATCAGCATGGCCTTATATTTGCCGATGGGCAGCAGAAAACCTTGCCCAATCTCCCCGATTCACATGCTTAGGAATGAAGAGGTGGAGAATGGACGGAACCCTGGACATTCAGCGGATCAGCAACTCAGGAAGCTCGTCGGAGCACTACCAGGTTCGATATGAAGACGCGGTTGGTGAAAGTTTTGTCGGCGGCATGGACCGCGCCGAGCTGGAGGAGCTGCTCTATCGCAAGCTGGCGCTCGGCCTGACCAATGAGGAGCTCGATCGCTCTGTCGATCTGCTTTTCCGCGAGGGCCGCGTCACAATCCCAGAGATTCACCTACGGTCGAATGAATTGGCCGGAGCTGGACTGCGCTACCTGGCGGTCGAGGGCTGACATCGCAGAATAATCAATGCCTGGCGCCAGCCGCTGCAAGCATGTTGTCTTGATGCAGGACGAAACTACTTGCGGTGAGCAGCAGCCTGGGGCGCAAGTTTCCGTACCAGATCAGCGGCGATCTGCCGTCCATGGAATCGCCCATTTTCGATGAATATCTCGCTCGTTCGGGCTCCCGCGACAATCACTCCTGCCAGATAAATCCCGCGCACGTTCGACTCAAGTGTCTGCGTATCGCAAAGGGGACGGCATTCGCCTTTGCCAATTTCAATACCCAGCGATGTCAAGAACTCATAATCGGGGTGGTAGCCGGTGAGCGCAAACACGAAATCATTGGGAATCTCACGGCGGCATGCAGGGGTTTCCAGTAGAACGCTGCGTTCCCGAATTTCGCACACCGTTGTATTGAAAAAGGCGTTTATTTCACCATTGCGGATGCGATTCTCGATATCGGGAAGGATCCAATACTTCACGTTTTTGTGCATTCCCGGCCCGCGATGGACCAGCGTCACCTTCGCTCCGTGCCGCCATAGCTCCAGGGCGGCAATGGCCGCAGAGTTCTTGCCGCCAATCACGAGCACGTCGTTGTCATAGTAAGGATGAGGCTCGTGATAGTAATGAGCGACCTTGGCGAGATTCTCGCCCGGAATACTCATATAGTTCGGCAGGTCGTAATAGCCGGTTGCAACGACGAGCTTGACCGCTCGATGGCAGTCGTTTTTCCCAAATCGGTCTTCGGTGTGCACTCGAAAGTTGCCGTCCGAGCCCTCGACGCGCACGACCCTTTCATATTGACGAACGTCGAGCCGGTAGTGATCGGCAACTTTTCGGTAGTATTCGAGAGCTTCGCTGCGGGTGGGCTTCTGATTCGGACTGCTGAACGGAATGTCGCCGATCTCCAATAGCTCCGGCGTGGTGAAAAAAGTCATGTTCGCCGGATAGTGAAAAAGCGAGTTCACCAGGCAGCCTTTATCCACCAGAACTGCGCGAAACCCGGCACGCTGAGCCTCAATGGCACATGCCATGCCGGTTGGCCCGGCTCCAATCACCAGCACGTCGAAGCTTCCGTTCGTCATCACAGGTTGAAATCAATATAGATGAAGTCTCGGCTGCGTCTGCTTCAACACGAAGCCGCATTTGTTGTTCAGCTTGTCAGCTTCGACTTCAGCCCATATCATCTCCGGCAATTTGCGTCGCGCGGAGATCATGATGAGACGTTTATTTTTATGTGCCACGGTTCTTTCATTCCTGAGTGTCTCTGGAGCTCAAGTGAATGTTCCCGAAATTCCTTATCGTTCGGTGCCCAATTTCCTGAAGCTTCCGCCTGAGCTCTACCTGGGCGAGGTTTCGGGAGTAGCAGTTAACTCGAAGGCACACGTCTTCGTCTTCTCGCGCGGAAACACTGGCGGACCGGCATATGGCGCAGCTGCGGCTCAGCTCTTGGAATTTGCTCCAGACGGCAAGTATCTGCGCGAAATCGGCCATAACCTCTATGCCTGGTCCTATGCGCACTCCGTAAAAGTAGATTCGCACGACAACATCTGGGTCACGGACAAAGGCTCCGATATGGTGATCAAGTTCACACCGGATGGGCGTGTGGCGATGGTCTTCGGACGCAAGCAGGAAGCCTCAGACGAAGGCACTGGGCCGCTGAAGCATGTGAAGCCACCCCTGCCGCCCGTCGACGGTCTGTTTCGACAAGTCACCGACATTACATGGGATCCAGCAGGCAACAGCTATATCAGCGACGGCTACGTCAATTCGCGCGTAGCCAAAGTCGATGGGGAAGGAAACTGGTTGAAATCATGGGGAGAACCCGGAGACCAGCCTGGGCAATTCAATGTACCGCACAGTATCGCCGCCGATGCCAAAGGAAACATCTACGTGGCCGATCGCGGCAACCGCAGGATTCAAGTGTTCGACAGCGATGGCAAATTCCTCCGGCAGATCACGATTGACGTGCCGGTAAAACCGGATGCGCGCCCCGCGATCGGGAACAAGCCGACACAAACGACGGGCACTATGAGCCCAGGCGCGCCGTGGGCGATTTGCATTACTCCTGCACCGAACCAGGTCCTATACGCTTCCGACGCCTTTCCTGGACGGGTTTACAAGCTCACTCTGGATGGCAAGCTGCTCGGGTTTTTTGGCGAGTCGGGAAAGCAGCTCAAGCAATTCGGTTGGATACACGAGATGGCGTGCCCCGCTGAGAACGAGCTCTATGTCGCCGAGCTCTTGAACTGGCGTGTCCAAAAGCTGATTTTGGAACCGGGCAAATAGGGGCTGCGGAACGGAACGCCACTCCCTTAGGTGCCTAAGGGCACCGCCCCAAGCAGCTTTATAATGGTCTTTCCATGAGAATTACTACGGCACTCTGCTCTGTGGCTCTGGCCGGGGCTTTTGTGAGCTCTACCTTTGCGCAGGACAACCTGCCTTCCGCGCCTTCGGCAGCCTTGGAGCGCCGGCGGCCAGCCACGCCGCCCGCCCAACAGCCAGCGCCGACGTCGCAGCCCGAGGTGAAACAGGAGCAGAAACCGGCCGCACCGGTTTTGGAATCGCTCGACCCCACTCCTCACCCGGCACCGCAGCAGGCCACCGAAGCGGCGCCTCCCCCAACGCCACCTCCGGCATCGGCTCCAGCCGAGTCTTCACAAAGTTCCCCGGCTGCGAACAGCGATCAGACGGTGATTCGCTCTACCGTCAACGAAGTGAACGTCGTCTTTACCGTCATTGATAAACACAACCATTACGTAAAAGATCTGAAAGAGAGTGATTTCAGAGTCCTCGACGACAAAAAGCCGCCAGCCAGCATTCGAAACTTTTCTTCGGAGACAAACCTCCCATTGCGCGTGGGTCTCCTGATTGACGCCAGCAATTCGATTCGCGACCGGTTCCGATTTGAACAGCAGGCGGCAATTGAGTTCCTGAACCAGATTATTCGTCCAAATCGAGACCAGGCTTTCGTGCTGGGTTTCGACACGACTCCCGAGATCACGCAGGATTTCACCGGCAATCCGGAGAAACTCGCCAATGGCGTACGCTTACTCCGCCCTGGCGGCGGCACTGCAATGTACGACGCGGTGTACGGCGCCTGCCGGGACAAGCTGGCAAAAACAGAGAGCGCGCAAGGAGGGCTGCGACGCGCCATCATCCTTGTATCTGACGGGGAAGACAACCAGAGTCGCGTTACGCGTGACGATGCGATTGAGGAAGCCCAGCGCGCCGAAGTCATCGTCTATGCCATCAGCACGAACGTCAGCGGCACCAAAACGCGCGGTGACAAAATCCTCGAAACCATCGCTGAAGCCACCGGCGGGCGGGCGTTCTTCCCATTCAAGATCGAGGAAGTTTCTGACGCTTTTTCGCAGATTCAGGAAGAACTACGCAGCCAATATGCGATCTCCTACAAACCTGCAGACTTCGGTGCCGACGGCAAGTACCGCAGTATCGACATCGAAGCGGTGAACAAGAAGTACAAAGTTCGCAGCAGAAAGGGATACTTTGCGCCAAAGGCGGAAGGCGGAGCCATCGGAGGACAGTAGGCTCGAGTTTAGGCTGTAGCCGCAGCCATGCGGCTATTCAACATCGTGATCAACTTCTCGCGTGTCTCGTGGGGCACGTCAATGAACTCCACCCCCATGCTGGCTTCGTCGGCTCGGCGCACAACGGCGCGGAACTGAACCCATTCGGGACCGAACTTGCAGTGCAAATCCACTTCGCTGCCCAAATCGTGAATTGACCGCGTACGGAAACTCATTCCGCCTTCGCTGACTTCGATCGCTTCGCCGGTTACGAGCTGATCACCGATCCCGCAACAGACTTCAAAGCGCTTGGGAATGCGCTGGAACATGCGGCTCTCATGAGGTTCCTTGACCCCGTAAATATGGACACTTTCTCCTTTGCCCCGCACCTGAGCAAAGCCGAGATCGACACAGTTAATCTTGTCTTTTACGTCTTCGTACACCTGTTCGTTGATAAGTATTTTGTACTCGTAGTTTTTGGTCAGACCTTCTAACCGCGATGCGACATTCACGGTGTCGCCAATCACGGTGTAGTCCATGCGCTGCTCGGAGCCAATGTTGCCGGTAATGGCTTCGCCTTTGGTGATGCCGATTCCCGTCTGGATAGGTTCCAGTCCGCGGGCCACTCGCTGCCGGTTGTAGCGCGAGAGGATCCTGCGCATTTCCAGTGCCGCCATCACTGCGCGCATGGCGTCATCGTCTCGCGCAACCGGCGCTCCGAAGACTGCCATCATGGCATCGCCTATGAATTTGTCGAGCATGCCCTCATAGCGGAAGACGGGCTCCATCATGCGAGTGAA
>JAFAUE010000444.1 GCA_019243475.1 Acidobacteriota bacterium
AAACTCCGCCAGCGTGTAGGTCGTAACGTCGCGCAAGGTCCTTCAGCCAAATTCGGCTTCAGGACGACAGGGCAAAATTTCCAAGGGCTAGTTGCCCGAATAGTGCGACAGTTTTAGCGAGCTGAGGTGAGAGGAGTGGGAGGACCGCGTTCGCGCGAGCCGAAAAAAGCAACCATTCGCGCGTTCGCAATCGTGACGCCGCTGAGCAGTTGTTGGACCGAAGATGCTTCGATCGACTCAGACGCAGGCAGACCATATGGCGCAGTCCCAATTTGGCTCTCATGCCGCATCGGGCAGGGATTATTGGCGTGCAGGACTGTGCCCTGCTCACGCCCAATCATCTGCGCCATCATGGCGCAGTGATGCATTCCTCCGCGCCGGCAGCAGATCGGAATCGGTTGAGTGGTAACTGCGGTCAGCGCAGGCGAAAAGAAGAGCGCAAGTGTGATGACGAGCAGCGAATTGGCAATCGCCCGGCGCATGCGCTGAGCTAAGAATACAGGAAAGCCGCACGTAATGAGGCGCGGTCCAGCGTATATGCTGCAGAGCCCGAGTGCACTCTGTTTTTTAATCCCAGGGCTCGTCCGCGGCGGGAGAGGGACAACCGGCTGATCGCTGACTGCTGAAAGCTGAGTGCCCTCTAAGACGGGCTCTCCACCGTTGCCAGTTCCGCGGAGCGCTGGCGTTTCCCCGAGCGCTCCACCTCAAAGGTCAGCCGCCGGTTCTTGACATCGGCGTCGATGATTATGTGGTCGCCGTGCAGAACCACGCCGTCGAGGATCTTCATGGCCAGCGGATCCTGAACCAATCGCTGGATCGCGCGCTTCAGCGGACGCGCTCCATACGCGCGGTCGTAACCTTCCATGAAGATCAGTTCCTTCGCGGCTTTGGTCAACTCGATGCTGATGCGGCGATCGGAAAGCAGCTTGCGCAGATCTGCCAGCCGCAAATCCACGATGCGCACCAGTTCAGCTTCGCCCAGCGGACGGAAGATGATGATGTCGTCCACGCGATTCAGGAACTCAGGGCGGAAGTGCTCCTGCACCGTGTTCATCACCTGCGTGCTCGCACGCTCGAATGACTCCGGACTGCTGAGCGCTTCCGAGTTCAGATACATCGCCCCGAGATTCGACGTCATGATGATGACGGTGTTTTTGAAATCGACGGTGCGGCCTTTGCTGTCGGTAAGACGACCGTCGTCGAGAATCTGCAGCAGGACGTTGAAGACGTCGTTGTGTGCCTTCTCGATTTCGTCAAACAGAATGACCGAATAGGGACGGCGCCGCACTGCCTCGGTGAGTTGTCCGCCTTCGTCGTAGCCGACGTATCCCGGAGGCGCTCCGATCAGTCGTGCGACCGCATGCTTCTCCATATATTCAGACATGTCGATACGCACGATATTGTGCTCGTCGTCGAAGAGAAATTCAGCGAGAGCCCTTGCCAGTTCGGTTTTTCCCACGCCTGTGGGGCCAAGGAAGATAAACGACCCGATAGGGCGTCGAGGGTCGCTTAGCCCGGCGCGCGAGCGGCGAATCGCGTTCGACACGCGCTCCAGGGCCGCATCTTGCCCGATCACGCGTTCGCGCAGGCGAGCTTCCATGTTCACCAGCTTCTTGACCTCTCCTTCGAGCATTTTCGAAACGGGAATCCCAGTCCACTTGGAGACGATGCGGGCAACATCCTCTTCGTCAACCTCTTCTTTCAGCATCCGGTTGGCGTGACCGGCGCCGTCAGCCTGCGCGCTTAGCTTCTTTAGTTCGTCTTCCGCCTGGCGCAGGTGCCCATAGCGAATCTCGGCCACGCGCTGCAGGTTCCCGCGGCGCTCTTCCGTCTGCTCTTCGATCTTGAGTTTCTCAATCCGCTCTTTCAGCTCCTGAATACGCCCAATCGATTGCTTTTCCTCTTTCCATCGTGCTTTGAGAGCATTGGCCTGCTCGCGAATGTCGGCGAGTTCCTTCTCGACCTGCCTGAGCCGTTCTTTCGAATTCGGATCGTTCTCGCGTTTGAGCGCCTGTCGCTCGATCTCGAGTGAGGTAGCGCGACGATCGAGCTGGTCGATCTCTGTGGGCATGGAGTCGATCTGGATGCGCAAGGAAGCGGCCGCCTCATCGATGAGGTCGATGGCTTTGTCCGGCAGAAAACGATCGGAGATGTAACGATGCGAGAGCGTCGCGGCGGCGACAATCGCCGAGTCCTTGATGCGCACGCCATGATGGACCTCGTAGCGCTCCTTGAGTCCGCGCAGGATTGAGATCGTGTCTTCGACATTCGGCTCGCCTACAAAGACGATCTGGAAACGGCGTTCCAGGGCCGCGTCTTTCTCGATGTACTTGCGATATTCGTTGAGCGTGGTTGCGCCAATGGCACGCAGTTCGCCGCGAGCGAGCGCCGGCTTGAGCATGTTCGAGGCGTCAATCGCCCCTTCTGCCGCGCCGGCCCCGACGAGCGTGTGCAGCTCGTCGATGAAGAGAACGATCTGTCCTGCGGAGTCTTCTATTTCTTTCAGAACGGCTTTTAGCCGGTCTTCGAATTCGCCGCGATATTTAGCGCCCGCGAGCATGGAGCCGAGGTCGAGGGAGACTACGCGTTTGTTCTTCAGGATCTCGGGCACGTCGCCGGAGACAATGCGCCGGGCCAGGCCTTCGACGATGGCTGTCTTTCCCACGCCGGGCTCGCCGATGAGCACAGGATTGTTCTTCGTGCGCCGTGAGAGAACCTGGACCACGCGGCGGATCTCCTCATCGCGCCCGATTACCGGATCGAGCTTGCCTTTGCGCGCCAGTTCCGTGAGGTCCTTGGCGTAGCGCTCCAGCGCCTGATATTTCGCTTCGGGATTTTCGTCAGTCACCTTCTGTGAACCGCGAATCTGGGTAAGCGCCTGCAGAATGGCGTCCTGCGTCGCGCCTGCAGACTTCAACAGATTTTGCACGGGATCACGGCCTAATTGCGTGAGCGCGAGCAGCAGGTGTTCGACCGAAACGTATTCAT
>JAFAUE010000019.1 GCA_019243475.1 Acidobacteriota bacterium
GTGGCCTGGCTGACGATGGTTACCGGAGCAGCGCTGCCATCGGCCGAGGTGAAGTCGCGGCCGCGCAGCAGCGGGATGTTCATGGTCTGGAAGTAGCCAGGACTCACGCAGCGCCAATCGATGGGAACCAGCGTTTCGGGTGGCAGCACGGTTTGTCCGACAGCGAGCATGGGATGGCTTGTGTACGAGCCCTGACCAAAAGGAATCCCAGTCGAGACTGCCGCCGCGCTTACTCCGGGCAACGACTGCAGGCTGTCAATCAGCTCGCGATAAAACTGCGGAGCTTTGTCCTTCAGAGGGTACTTGGAAACCGGTGGCGCCAGCTGAAAGGTGATGGCTCCGTGCGAGTTGAAACCTAGCTTGGCATGCTCCAGATTTGCGAACGTCTGAATGAGGAGCGCGGCCCCGATCAGGAGAACTGTAGCCAGCGCGAGCTCTCCCCCGGCAAGAACATTTCGAAAAGCTCCTCCCATCGCACCCGACGCCGAACGCGAGCCCTGCTTGAGAATTTCATTGATATTCACGCGCGAGGTGCGCAGCGCTGGCGCGAGCCCGAAAAGCAGTCCGGTGAGCATCGTCAAGGCGACAGCAAACCAAAGCACCGTCAAATCCATTTGCACAGAGGGCACTGGCAGAAGATTGGGTGGCAGCGCGCGATTGATAGCGCGCACCGCGACGAACGCACCAAGCAATCCAATTGTTCCGCCCAGCACCGACAAGACGACGCTCTCCACAAGCAGCTGACGAACCAGCATTGTTCGCGGCGCGCCAATCGCGGTGCGGACCGCGAGCTCGTTTTGTCGCACTGAAGCCCGGGCCAACAGCAAATTGGCGATGTTGGCACATGCAATCAGCAACACGAAACCGACAGCGAACAGCAGCACGAGAAGGCCGCGCTTGAGGTCGGAAGGTACGAATGTATCGAACAAAGAAATGAGACGAATGCCCCAATCCCGCACTTCGGGATATTGCTGTCCGACTCGTACTGACACGGCGTTCATCTCCGCCTGTGCCTGCGCGAACGAAACGCCGGGGCGAAGCCTGCCGAAGGTGATGATCTGGTGATTCAGCCGCTTCTCGGTGGCGACGTTCACAGTTTGCGGCGTGTAAATGTCGCCGCCGGAGATGAGGTTCAGCGACGCCGGTGCAATTCCTACGATGGTCGTCGGAATGCCGTTCAAATCCACGCTGCGTCCGATGATCGATGGGTCCGATCCAAAGCGTCGCCGCCACACGCCCTCGCTGATCATGGCCACTGCCGCGGCGCCGGGCTTTTCCTCGTTATCGTAGAAAGCGCGTCCCAAAATAGGAGAGAGGCCCAGCACGCGCATAAGCGATGGACTGATCGTGCTGCCGCTAAACTGCTCCGGTTCGCCGCTTCCGGTGAGCGTGAAGCTGCTGAAACCAACGGCCGCCAGGTCCGTGAAGCTCTGCGCCTGCTCTCGCCAGGAGACAAAATTCAGGAGCGACGAGCCAAACGAGGGAAGCTTGAGCTTGTCGTTTTTTTCGGCGACCTGCACAATGCGGTCCGGCTCGGCAAAGGGCAGCGGCTTCAGCAAAACCGCGTTTACGACGCTGAAGATCGCGGTATTGGCGGCGATCGCGAGCGCAACCGTCAGGATCACGGCTGCGCTGAGAAGCGGGGCGCGCCGGATCATCCGCAGTGCGTAGCGTATGTCCTGCATCATGTGTTGGCTCCTAGCGTCAGACGAGCGTGACGTGCCAAGGGTTAGCGCCATGGGTTTAGCGCCATGGGTTTAGCCCCAAAGCCTAGCGCGATGCCTCGGCTGTCACCGGTAAGTCAGGATTGTGCGGATTCCGCCTGCTGATGTCCAGTGGCGGTGCAGGTGGTCCCCTACTTAGCCTGGGGCACGAGCCATTGAAGGATTGGAGGTTATTTCTTATTTTGCGCGGCCTTTCGCAGCGCCAGCAGGGAGAACGCCAGGAAAATCCACAACGAGAGCGTGAGCCAGACATTTCCGTTCACGACGTTATCGAGCAGGCCTTTATCGGCACAGTCGCCGGCCGCGTGCGCGCCGACCGGAAAAATGTAGCTGCCGGCTCCGCACCGCACCACACCAAGGTTCTTAAAGTCGATGGTCCGATCGGCAGCGAAGAGCGATATCCCAATCGCAAGGCTCCAGGCTGCAACATGGATCCATGACTTCAGGCTAAAAACCCTCATATCGTGTACCCGCACGCCGATCTTCTTGTCGCCTGTAACACCCGCACCGCGGATGCACTCCGCGGTTTTCGCGGAGTGCGCCTACGATAGCGCGGACATTTCCTCGGTGGCGAGAAGCTGGTCCAACTGCTCGAACTGTTCGCATGTCCCACTCGTGCTTCCAGAGGCGATTGCATCGTCGAGCGCTTGTTTTGAGGGATAGAGGTCGCGCATCACCACCAGCGTCTCGCCACCTCTTTCTTCGAAGGTCACCGTCGTGACCGCCCCTCCTTCACCACCTTCTTCGTTCGTCCACACGACGCGCGAGTGGGGAACCACTTCGAGATACCTGCCGAAGAATGACACCGGCTCACCGGAAGAAGGATGACGGAACACCAAACGGTAGGAGCCTCCCGTACGCGCATCGACCTCGCAGGAAAGCAAAGAGATTCCAAACGACTTTGGCACCCACCACCGCTTGAACAGTTCAGCTTTGGTCCAGGCATCGAAGACGATATGCGCCGGGCCGTTGAAGTTTCGCGTCACCACAAGCTCACGCTCTGATTCGCGTTCCACTTTCGTGTTGTACTCTGCCGCGTTGATTTCACTGTTTCTTTCGCCCATAAACTTTCTCCTTCTGTTTCAATTCGTAAACAAGCTTGTCCAGCTCCTCGAAGCGTGCCGCCCAGAGCTGGCGGTACCTCTCGATCCACGCCGCCTCTTGCTCCAATGCCCGAAGACCCAGCTTGCAGGTGCGCACGCGTCCCACCTTTTCCGTCATCACCAGCCCGGCTTGCTCCAGAACGCCGACGTGCTTCTTCATACCCGTAAGGGTCATGTGAAATTTCTCGGCAAGGTCGGTGATCGAAGCGTCCGCGCGTCCGAGCTGTTCCAGAACGCCGCGCCGGGTGGCATCGGAGAGCGCGGCAAACGAAGCGTCGAGAACAGGTCCGGAATACTGAACCATATGGTTCAGTATAGCAAGCCGACGGGCGACATGCAAGGGGACAGAGTGCGCGCGAACCGCGCGAGCGCTGGCGCAGACTTAAGACAATACAATGGTCGCGAAAATGGGCGCGCCAGTCGTCAACCACTCGGCGTTAGATCTGTGGAAGCGCCATTTACACATCACGGTGTTTAAGACATGCCGATGCTGAAATCCCCTCAGTCGAAAGATCCTGTGGTCCTCTCGTACCTGGCTCTCAGGAAGGCAGTAGGCTATGTGGCCATCGCGCTTCCGTTTGCCGTCGCCGTTCCATGGTGGATTGTTCATCAGCATACGCTTCAGTCCTCTATCAGCGGCTACTAC
>JAFAUE010000055.1 GCA_019243475.1 Acidobacteriota bacterium
TTGTTGATGCATCAGCCGGAAGCCAGCAGCTGGCAGCCGGGAGCCTTTGGGGAGAGTTCATGTCCTTCGACGTCTTAATAAAAAACGGAACTGTCGTTACCGCGAGCGATTCGTATCCCGCTGACATCGCGGTTATGGACGGCAAAATCCACGCCATCGGCAACAGCCTGCCGCAGGAGAATGCAACCCGGATTCTTGATGCAAGCGGCAAACTCGTCATTCCCGGCGGAATCGACGTTCATACGCATCTCGATATGCCGTTCGGCGGAACGACCAGTGCGGACGATTTTGAAACCGGCACTCGCGCGGCTGCCTTTGGCGGGACGACCACCTTGATCGATTTTGCTATCCAGTACAAAGGCCAGACGCTGCGCACGGCGTTCGACACATGGATGCAGAAGGCGGCGTCGAAAGCAGTCAGCGACTATGCCTTTCACTGCATCATCACGGATCTGCCGGAAGCACGCATCGATGAGATGCCGCACCTCATTCGCGAGGGCGTGACGAGTTTCAAGCTGTTCATGGCCTATCCCGGGGTGTTCATGCTGGATGACGCCAGCATCTTCCGCGCCATGCGCGCTGCATCAAAAGGCGGCGGCATGATCTGCATGCATGCCGAAAATGGCGGCGCCATCGACGTGATCGTGAAGCAGGCCCTAGCCGAAGGGAAGACCGCGCCCAAATACCACGCGCTTACTCGTCCAACCACAGCAGAAGCCGAAGCGACAGCGCGGGCCATCGCACTGGCCGAGATGGCGGGCTCACCTGTCTACATCGTGCACTTGAGTTGTAATGACGCTCTCGAAAAGGTGCGTGAAGCACGTGACCGCGGCTTGCCGGTGTACGCCGAAACGTGTCCGCAATACCTGTATCTATCGCTCGAAAATATGGACGCTCCAGGATTTGAGGGTGCGAAGTATGTCTTCACTCCGCCGCTTCGCGAGAAATGGCACCAGGAGAAACTGTGGAATGGCCTCAAGCACGATCATCTGCAAGTGGTCTCCACCGATCATTGTCCGTTCTGCTTTAAAGAGCAAAAGGAGTTGGGCAAGGACGACTTCACGAAAATTCCTAACGGCGGACCTGGAATCGAGCACCGCATGAGCCTGGTTTATTCCGGTGGAGTCGGCAAAGGCAGATTCAGCGTGAATCGCTTCGTGGAGTTGGTCGCCACTACGCCGGCAAAAATCTTCGGTCTATATCCGCGGAAGGGAACGATCGCGGTGGGCAGCGACGCCGATCTCGTTATTTTCAACCCAAATCGGGAACACACGATCAGCGCCAAGACTCACCACATGCGCGTCGACTATTCGATGTTTGAAGGAATAAAGGTGAAGGGAATGCCGGATGTCGTGATGTCACGAGGCAAGGTACTGGTCGAAAACGACAAATTTCTGGGAAAAGCGGGCGCTGGAAATTTCCTCAAAAGAGCCACCTATGCTGGAGTGTAACTAAACGATAGAAAATCCCATCGTTCGGCAAAGCAACGCTTACCACCGGCAGGTCACAACCCTCGTCTCCGTATAGAACTTCACGCCGTCCTTGCCCAGCGCATGTAGATCACCGAAGAAGGAACCCTTCCAGCCGGCAAAGGGGAAGATGGCTACCGGAGCGGGAACTCCGACGTTGATTCCAACCATTCCGGTTTGCACCTTCGCGCTGAACTCGCGCGCTGTGGATCCCGATTTGGTAAAGATCGACGAAGCGTTCCCGTATTCTGATCCATTCACGATGTCGATCGCCTCGCCGAGGTCCTTGGCCCTGACCAGGGACAGCACCGGTCCGAAGATTTCTTCGCGAGCGATTCGCATGGAGGGTTTTACGTTATCGAAAATGGTCGGGCCGACGAAGTAGCCTTCAGAATCGCAACATGTGTCGTTGCGTCCATCGCGGGCTAGCTTCGCCCCTTCCTGTTGACCGACGTCGATGTAGTTCAGGATCCGCTTCTTGGCTTCGCTGTTAATGATCGGTCCCATGACCGTTCCATGTTCCGAGCCATCGCCGACTTTCATTTCGTCAGCAGCCTTCTTCAAGGCAGAAAGCAGAGGATCTGCGGCATCGCCGACCGCTACCACTACGCTGGTGGCGACGCAGCGTTCGCCGGCACATCCAAACGACGAGGACATGATCGTGTTTGCCGAGTGCTTCATGTCTGCATCCGGCATGACCACCGAGTGGTTCTTTGCTCCGCCCAGGGCCTGCACGCGTTTTCCATTTGCGGCGGCGGTGGTGTAGATGTATTTCGCTACCGGACTTGAGCCGACGAACGACACCGCTTTTACGCGCGGATCGGTGAGAAGCTGATCGACGACCTGCTTCGTTCCATGCACCAGGTTCATCACGCCGGCCGGCAATCCGGCTTCGTAAATCAATTCCAGCAGGCGTACGGATGAACGCGGCACTCGCTCCGAGGGCTTCAAGACGAAGGTATTGCCACAGGCAATTGCGACGGGGAACATCCAGAGCGGGACCATCAAAGGAAAATTGAATGGCGTGATACCGACACACACGCCCAACGCGTGACGAGTGGACCAGCCATCAACATCGGTTCCGACGTGCTCGACGGTTTCCCCCATCATCAAACTCGACACTCCGGATGCGAACTCCACGCACTCCAGTCCACGCTGGAAGGAGCCGCGAGCCTCCTCGCGCGTCTTGCCGTTCTCTTCGACAATCAGCAACATGAGGTCATCCGCGTGCTTTTCCATCAGGGTGTGAAGGTGAAAAAGCACTCGGCAGCGGTTCAGTACCGGCGTCGCACTCCAGGCCGGAAAAGCCGCCTGCGCAGACGCTATGGCGGCGGACACCTCGTCGGAGGTACAAAGTGGGATCTCAGCCACCGGTTCTCCCGTGGCGGGATTGTGCTGAATCAGAACCTCACCGCGCGAGAGTCGCGCCTTGCCGTCGATAAAAATGGGACATGATTTCAGTTGCGTAGCGATGGCACTGCTGGACATAGTGGCTCCCGTAAACTAGAGAATGTTAGGCCGAAGACTTGGCGGAATCAACAATCGGGCGCCTCACTGTCCGGCTTTGTAGATCCCGAGAATCTTCACCATGGGACAAATCTCGCGCAGGTGACGAAGCGCGTTTTCACTGGCGGCCGTCTGCCCGCACTTTAGATCGACATAGAAAACGTAGTGCCAGGGCAGTCCTTTTACGGGGCGTGATTCGATCTTGCTCAGGGAAATATCGCGGAGAGCGAATACGGCCAAAGACTTAAACAACGCGCCGGGCTCGTCCGGGACTGAGAAGACGATCGACGTCTTGTTGGCGTCGGCAGCCCAGCGCTGCTGTGGCGTGATCAAAAAGAAGCGAGTGAAGTTCTTGGGATCATCTTCTATCCCTGCCTTCAAAATTTTCGCGTGATACTCGATTGCCGCCTGCTTGCTCGCAATCCCGGCAGCATCGCGCTCGCTGTGTTCAGTTACATGCTTAACGCTGCCGGCAGTGTCGTAGAAAGGGACCTGCTGGATGTCCAGGTGCTCGCGGAAGAAATTGCGGCATTGGTCGAGCGCCACAGGATGGGAGAGCACGCGTCGCACGTCCGCCAGCTTTGTTCCGGGTGCGGCGATCAAGTTGTGCCGGATTCTTAATCGGTGTTCCCGCTGAATGAACAGCGGATGCTCGAGCAGCAGGTCAAAGTGCTCAGTTACCGGTCCCGCAAGAGTGTTCTCAATCGGAATCACGGCCGCCTGCGCTCGCTTCCTCAAGACACTCGCAAACACCTCAGCGGAGCGCGCACATGGAACCACAGTGCATGACGGAACCATCTGCAGAGCTGCTTCATGGCTGAAAGAACCACGCTCGCCTTGTATGGCAATTTTCAATGATGGAACTCCCTGAATGATTTTGTGATTTCGCGATTTGGCGATTTCGTGAATGGCTGGTTCTTCACGACCTCACATATCACGTACTCGCAAACTCGCAAAATCCCGAATCTTCTATTCTCCACATTCGGCAGCTCATCATGTTGTTCCTGCAGCTCTCGCTCCGGCCGCAGCTCTCGATTCTCAGCAACCCTAGTTCTCAGGGGCCACTCTTACCTACAGCAAAGTCAAACACTGCTTGGGGGTAGGGCCGATGCTTTGGACCCTTTTTGTAATCCTGCTTGTACTCTGGCTGATCGGAGTCGTCAGCAGCTACACGCTCGGCGGATTTATCCATCTGCTGCTCGTGC
>JAFAUE010000221.1 GCA_019243475.1 Acidobacteriota bacterium
CAATTCTCTGGCGGGGAAAAGCTGATTGGCCAAAGCCGTCGTAGCGGAACCGAAGAAAAAAGAGACCACGGTCGAGTTCCTGGCGTCCCTCGCCGTCGTGCTGGTCACCGGCCTCTTCATAATCACCTTCATCGTCCAGGCCTTTGAGATTCCCTCCAGCTCGATGGAGAACACGCTGCTGATCGGCGACCACGTCTTTGTCGATCGCGTCACCATCGCTCCTCCCAGCCACTGGATGCCGATGGAACATTATCGTGCGATTCAGCATGGCGACATCATTGTCTTTCTGTCACCGCAAACGCCGGGGTTATACGTTGTAAAGCGCGTTATTGGAGTGCCGGGCGATCACATTCATCTGCGCGATGGCTTCGTCTATCGGAACGGAGAGCGGCTAAGCGAACCGTACGTGATCCACAGCAGAGGTGACATCGATCCCTACCGCGACAATTTTCCGGACGTTCCGACGTCTGAGGCGACCAATCCGCTTTCTCCCGGATGGCCTGTGATGATCGGCGTGATGAAGCAAGGGGATGACCTGGTCGTGCCACCCGATAGCTATTTCGGCATGGGCGACAATCGCGATGTCAGCTATGACAGCCGCTATTGGGGCTTCATTCCCCGGGAAAATATCATCGGACGGCCGCTCTTCGTGTACTGGTCGTTCGAAACGCCGGCCGATCAGTGGACCAAAACTGACATCGGCGATCGTGTGAAATTCGTTCTCGGCGACGTGGTGCTGCATTTCTTTGATAAGACGCGCTGGAAACGAATGTTCCATCTGGTGCATTAATGTTGCGCAGCCGTCGAAATCGCATGTATGTAGTCTTCGGAGCGGCGCTGGCGCTCGCTCTGCTCCTGCAATCCTCTGTCCGTCTCAATCGATTTCGCGCAGTTTTGTCGCAATCGTTGTCGCGTTCACTTGGCCGTGAAACAACGCTGCAGGACGTTCATCTCCGATTGCTTCCTCTTCCGGGATTTACATTTCGGCGTCTGCGAATTGCCGATGACGATGAGTTTGGCGGGGAACCAATTCTCCAGACACAAGAAGACGATGGACAATACAGCGTCGCCACGTTGCGGCTTACCTCGTTATGGCGAGGACGTCTTGAGATCGCGAGCGTATCTCTTCGACAGGCAAGCTTAAATCTCGGTCATGCGCCAGACGGGCATTGGAATCTTGAGCGCCTGGTCAATCGCGCCGCCGAGGTCCCTTCCGCTCCCACCAACAAAAAGAAACCTGAATGGCGCGCGCGCTTTCCTTATATAGAACTGCAGGACAGCCGAATTAATTTTAAGTTCGCGGCGGAGAAGAAGCCGTTTGCGCTTACCGACGCTGAATTCGCGCTGTGGCTGGCAGCAGAGAATCGCTGGAATGTTCGCCTCAAAGCGGTGCCTATGCGAACCGATGGACATATCAGCGATACGGGCGTGATTCGCTTATCGGGCTCTTTCGACCGAGCAAACCAGTTTTCGCAGACTCCTTTTCACTTTGTTGCGAGCTGGTCGCGTCCTGAAGTTGACGCCATCACACGCATCGTGCGCGGCCATGATCCTGGATGGCGAGGCAGCACAGAGCTGAACGCCGAAGCGAAAGGAACGCCGGAAGATTTCATCGCTCACGTCGATGTAACCGTGGATGAGTTCCGCCGATATGACATTGCACGCAACTCGTCGTTTGACGCGCACGTAACGTGCGATCAGCATTTCCGCAGGACGACGGCAGTCCCCGCCGAGCGGAAAATCACATTCAATTGCACCCTTCCACTGGGCAATGGTGCGCTAGCCGGCGATGGGGAGGTTCGGCTTGGCTCTGATGGTTCCGACTTTGCGGTCCGGATCTTTGCCAGTCAAGTGCCTGCCGCCGCACTCATCCAGGCTGCTCTTCATGCCAAGCGGACGCTGCCATCCGACCTGGCCGCCGACGGACTTGTGAATGGCGACTGGTCGATCACTCGCTCTGGAAACAATCCAGTCCTGTGGCAAGGAACTCTCATCGCATCTGATGTCGTGCTCAAGGCGGGTGTGCTGAATCCGGGAGTAGCGTTCCCGAAATCCGTGGTGTTAAATTTCGCGACCTCGGAAAATGCCGTCCGAGGCAAGCCTTTGGGTAGGTTCTCCGACGGGGAGCACGTCACAGGATCGCGCGCCATCATCGAACCGTTCGCCTTGGACTTCGGCGGACCGGTGCAAGTCTCAGCATCGTTCGATGCGGTGGGCTATCGCATGAATCTCCAAGGCCCGGTGGAGTGGCAAAGAGTACTGGGAGCAGCAAAAGCCCTCGGACTATTTCCGCCACCAACCGATGTGCAAGGAACGGGCGTCCTCCAGGCACAGTATGCCGGGCAATGGCAACATTTTGCTCCGCCTACGGTATCGGGAGAAGCACAGATTCAGAGCGCTTCCCTGTGGCTTCGTGGATTTTCCGAACCACTTCATGTTTCCGGCGGCACGCTGAAGTTCAATGGATCCGATTTTGTGGCTCAAGGGATTCAGGGCAGCTTCGCGCGCGCAGAGTTGGCGTTCGTGGGAGATTTCAGCGGCACTCGATCCTGCGAAAAGCATTGGGTGTGCAATCTCGTATTTTCTCTTCAGGTCCCTGAACTGAGCGAAGTGAAGCTTGCAACCTTGCTCGCGCCCTCTTCCGGGCTCTCGCTTCCTTTTTTCGCTAAAAAATTTGAAGCGAAATGGCTGCTCGACGTCGCATCTGAAGGCAGCGTGCGAGCGCAGGAGGTGGTGCTTCATAATCTGGTCGCACGGAACGTTTTTGCAAAATTACAGGTCGGCTCAGGAAAAGTGCTTGCGTGTCCGATTTCGGCTGAGTTGTTTGGCGGCAGCCACTATGGCGAATGGACCTTTGATCTCAGCGGAAGCACGCCAATAATTTCTGCAGTTGGTTCGATTCGGCATGCGAACATGGAGCTGCTGACCTCGGCTCCCGGCGGCCGTTCCGCTTCGGGAATCGTCGACAGCCACTACTGGCTGGAAGCATCGGGCAATGATGTTGACCAGCTCTCGCGAAGTCTCAACGGGGGCGGGGTGTTCTCCTGGCGGGATGGCATTCTGCAGGACGAAAAAGATTCACAGGGTGGCCAACTCAAGTTCTCTACTTGGAATGGAGAATTCACGGTCTCAAAGCAACAGCTCCTCGTGCAAAATGGCGAGCTTCATTCAGGTTTGAGCACTCAGCAGGTGAGCGCCCAGCTTTCGCTGACTCAACCTTGGAAAGTCATTTTCACGCGCCCGTTTGAACCGCCGGTTTTGACGACTGGCACTGTCGCGGCTCCCGTCGCGGGAACCGAACCGGCGGCGTTAGGAGAAGTGCGGCGCTGAGGACCTGTGCCTATCAAGCTACATTTAGTTGTCTTGTTATTCAGCTGCGTCTTACTCGCTGCTCAAGGATCTCCCAATCACAGCTTCTCGCCGGCAGCACAAAGTTTTCAAAACAAGATGAATGCGATCGAGCGCAATGCGCGTAGTAATCCTGTGCCGCACCGATCAACGCAGATCAACGCCGACGAAGTAAATGCCTGGTTTCGCGAAGGCGGATTCAAATTACCCCAGGGTGTCGAGAAAGTTGTGTTTCACTCAAAGCCCGAAACCATAGAGGCCAATGCCACTGTTGATTTCGACGCGGTCAAGCAGGGCAAGAAGAATCTCAATCCTTTACTCTCAATGTTCAGCGGCGTCCACGATGTGCAGGTCACGGCCAATGGTTCAGCCGATCAGGGTACCGGACATGTGAACATCCAGACAGTATCGATCGATGGCGTCGGTGTGCCTCATCTCGCGCTGGAGCTGTTCGTGAACAAATACATAAAACCGAAATACCCCGGCGTGGGTCTTGAAAACCAATTCAAGATGCCGGATCGAATCGACTCGGCAACAGTGGGCAACGATAACACTGTGCTCACCCAGCGTTAGAGCTGCCAGACGCATTGACTCGGGAGCTGGTCTTTGTCGAGCCGCGCCAGCGTTGTGGCAAAGGCGCGGCTTTGTTAGATCGCTCCTTCCTTAGCTCGCCCGCGCTTGTGCCAGGGATGCAGCCGTTCGAGGGTCGACCTCTCGAACTTCGATTGCGCCGCCATATTCAAGGTGCGGACACTCCTTGGCGATCGTGACTGCGGCATTGTAGTCAGCGGCTTCGATGAGGAAGAAACCACCGAGCCATTCTTTCGTTTCGCTATAAGGACCGTCGGTCGCCATAGTCTTTCCATTGCTGCTGCGCAGAACCCGCCCCGGCTCATCAGCCAGCTTCTGTCCTGCAATCAACTGCTTGCTTTGCTGGAGCTTGTCCCGATAGGCTCCGTACCTGGCCATTGCTTTTTGCAGCTCTTCCTGCGAGCACTTTGCCCAAGTTGCTGGATTGTCATGCAGTAACAATACAAATTGCGACATAGTTTCCTCCGTTGTCGTTATCGGACGATTGGGGTTTTGCTGTTTCTAACCGCTTCCCTTATTGAACTTTCGTGAACTCAATTGCCTCCGTGAACTTCGGCGACTTATCTTTCATGAACTCCCACTCGCTCTGCAAGTGATGGTCGTCAACGAAACGCATACGCATGCTGTGCATATGGCCTTCATTTCCTGTCGCGATATTGCCGCCATTGACGAAATCAAAGTCGAGCTCCCCTGTTTTTTCGTCGTACCTTGTAGCGCGCAGGTGCGGCTGATTGTGGGCGATGCAGTAGTGAGTCAGAACTAGTTCGCCACGGTCGAGATAGTAGATAGTGATCATCTCGCCACTACCGTGAGGCAGATCATCGCTGGTGAAGCGCTCCATTACCGCGCTTCCGCCGGAAATCACTTCATAGCTGATTTTCGAATGCTCGCCTTTGCCGCCGACCGACTCCCATTGGCCGGCAAGGCTCTTGATACGGCCAAACGCCGTATCCGCCTGTGCTTCCGCGCTATTGGACGGTGCCTTAGCGTTGAGGGCGGCCGCAATCATGAGGAGGACCCGAAAGAGTGAATACAGGCCTTTGATTGTCATGGCGTTCGCTCCATGAGCCAGTATCTGGCTTCACCTGTTCAACGGCTGACGGGTTATCGAATCGACGGGGACCTCGCAAAAACTGTGGAAAAGCCGTGTTTCGCGGCAAGGCCGGTTCTGTGACTGGATAGCGCAACCCGCGAATTTCCAGCGGTACATGCACTTCCCGGACGTTGCCAACCGTTCGTACATGAATGAAAGTAAAGGAGCACTCTCCCCCATTAAAGAGCGCGCGTCCGGCTCCGTAAATGCCCTGGAGGCCTTCAATGCATCACGCGGTATATGGAACCGGCTACCTGGCGACGGTGATCTCGTCGTGCCTGGCAGACTTTGGACTGCCCGTAACTTGTTTTCACGAGGATCATGCCAAAATCAGCACGCTCGCCCGAGATGAGACGCCCTACTACGAGAAGAACCTCAAGGAAGTGGTCCGCCGCAATGTCCGGTCAGGCCGGCTCACCTTCTCGCACGATAACGAACGCACTTGCCGCAAGTCTGCGATGGTCTTCCTCGCCGAGGACGGACACGACAATGTCGAAGAGTCTGCCCTACGTCTCGCGAAGTTCTGCTCCGATCAGCACCTGCTCCTGATCAGCACTCCGGTTCCGGTGGGCACGGCATCGCGCATCGAGCACAAACTTCGCAATTCGGGATCGAAGCTCACGGTAGTTTCACATCCTGTATTCGTGACCGATGGCTGCGCGGTGGAAGATTTCAATTGGCCCGATCGCATTCTGCTAGGCACAGAATCGCAGTCTGCAGTGCAGACCATCAAAATGCTCTATCGTCCTCTGGTGATGCGCGGCGTTCCCGTTGTGGTAACGAACCATGAAACGGCGGAGCTGGCGCGCGAGGCTTCGACAGCATTTCTGGCAACGAAGATTTCCTTCATCAACGAACTTGCGACGCTCTGCGAACATGTGAAAGCCGACGCCGTTGATCTCGCGCTTGCGCTGGGCCTGGACAAGAAGATCGCGCCTCGCTGCTTGCAGCCAGGCACGTCGTTCGGTGGACCCTTCGTGGACCGCGAGATGGACTCGCTTGCTCAGCTTGCCAGCAATAACGGAGTTTCCCTGAAGATCCTCAGCGCAGCTCGCGAGGTAAACCACGGCCTCTGCGACCGCATCTTCAGCAAGCTGTCCACTGCGCTTCAGTCCGTACAGGGCAAGCAGGTGGGCCTGCTTGGTCTCGCATTCAAGCCAAACAGTAACTCCGTCGCTGCCTCTACTTCCCTGCAGTTAGCAAAGCAATTGGTCAGCATGGGAGCGCATGTCCGCGCCTATGACCCAGCGGCGCTCGAAGGAGCTCGCGCTGAACTGAACGGCTCTGTTCGCTACTGCGAAACACCGTACGCAGCAGCCGAAGGCGTCGATGCGCTGGTCCTGGGAACCGCCTGGTCGGAATTTCGCAGCCTCGATTTTGATCGCATCAAGCGTGCGTTGCGGCGGCCGCTTATCGTGGACACAAAGAATATTCTCGACGCCGTACGCATGCGAGCTTTGGGATTTGAATACGTGGGA
>JAFAUE010000238.1 GCA_019243475.1 Acidobacteriota bacterium
GTTGTGCTGGTACCGGCCGGGGGCGGTGTTCAGAACCTGCAGCAGGAAACCGGAAAAGGACTCAACCTGTTGATGGCGCTTTCCGTGCTGGTACTGCTGGTGGCCTGCGCGAATGTGGCCAACATCCTTCTCGCGCGCGGCGCAACCCGACGCACGGAAACTTCGCTGCGAATGGCTTTAGGCGCTGCTAGAGGTCGTCTGATTCGCCAGATGCTCCTCGAAAGCGTCTTGCTCGGATGCATTGGGGGCGCGCTCGGTTTGGCAGTGGCTTACGCCGGCACGCGCACGATCCTCGCGCTCGCATTTCCCGACTCGAAGTACATGCCCATTCACGCTAATCCTTCGCTTCCCGTATTGGGATTCGCCCTGGCGGTGTCTTTCCTGACGGGCTTCATCTTCGGCATCGTGCCGGCCTGGATTACTTCGCGCTCCGATCCGGCCGAAGCTCTGCGTGGTGTGAGTCGCTCTACACGGGACAGCGCTTCACTCCCGCAGAAGTCCCTGATCATCTTTCAAGCTGCCTTGTCACTGGTGCTGCTCGTGGGCGCAAGCTTGCTAAGCAAGACGCTGCGTAATCTGGAACATCAAAACTTTGGAATTCAAACGGAGAATCGCTACGTACTGCATCTGGATCCACACGGCGCCGGGTACACCGTCGACAAGCTGCAGCCTCTCTATGAGCGGCTGCAACACGAGTTCGAGGCGGTGCCGGGAATCAAGAGCGTCGGTTTGGCCTTGTACAGCCCGCTTGAAGGGAACAACTGGGGCGAAGGAGTGTTCATCGAAGGCAGGCCGGAGCCGGGCCCGAATGCTCGCATCGGTTCGTCATGGGACCGAGTGAGCCCGCATTTCTTTGAGACTGTCGGGCAGCCGGTGATCCGGGGGCGCGGCTTCACCGAGCAGGACACGGCGACATCGCAGATGGTCGCAGTAGTGAATCAGGCCTTCGTGAAGAAGTTCTTTCCCAGCGAAGACCCGCTCGGGCACCATTTTGGGAATGATGGTCAGAAGTACGCGGGTAGTTACGAGATTGTCGGTGTTGTGGCCGACGCAAAATATAACAATCCTAGAGACGAATATCGGCCTTTCTTTTACCGTCCGCTCACCCAGCGAAATACCAAATTCGATAAGCCCGCGGACATGACCGGGGAGAACTGGTCGATGTTTATCAATTCCATTGTGCTGCGCTTCGACGCCAAGCCGCAGAACGTCGATGCACTGGTGCGGCGAACGCTGGGCAACATCGATCCGAACCTGACGGTCATCGATCTCAGGTCGCTCGACTTCCAGGTGGCGGGCAACTTCAATCAGGAACGGCTCATAGCGCGCCTCACAATGCTATTCGGGATTCTTGCGCTGGTGCTCGCGTCAGTCGGGCTCTACGGCATCACTGCTTATTCCGTTGCGCGCAGGACGAGCGAGATCGGCGTGCGCATGGCCCTGGGAGCGAATCGTCAGGACGTGATTGGCATGGTTATGCGTGGGGCATTCTCGCAGGTGGCTCTGGGACTCGCGATTGGAGTGCCCATCGCGCTGCTCGGAGCGCGGCTCATCGCTTCGCAGCTCTACGGCGTGCATGCGTACGATCCGCTAAGCCTGTTCATGGCGGCCTTAGTACTCTCGTTGGCTGCAACTATTGCCGGATTCATCCCTGCGCGGCGCGCTTCGAGCATCGAGCCAATGCTTGCCTTACGCAGCGAGTGACATGATTTTTATCGGCGTTTGATTGTGAGAGGTTCTCCGCGCGCATCGCGTCACAAGTTGCATACCGTCTGCGAATTTTTCAACGTTGTGAAAACTCGCACTCATACGCCAATTCGCGTCAATCAGTTCGGCGCAAGCTGCTGAGCGTTCCATCTTCCTGCAGCAGCATTCCTCGCTCTTCATCTCTGCACAATCAAAGCGATTCGTGAGCAGTCTCTTCTGGGAGTTGCTCAACTTTTTTTCGCGCCTGCCCACTCGTACCGCAACGAAAACATCCAAGACAGCAAAACAAAATTAAAAGTAAACCTGGCCGAAGAACTGAGTTCGGAAAGTGCAAGTGCAAGCGAGGCTCTTCGTCAAGATTTTTTTGTCTTCATTTGTTATCTGTACAACCCTTTTTCCCAAAGCTCTGGCGCAAAGCGCGTGTACCACGGGGAGCACTGCGTGGAGTGGCTATCAATTAGCTGCGAGCGAAAGCGGCTCGTTCAGCGTCAGCTTCGATGTGACCGCGCAAGCCAATGCCACCGACGCCAACGTAGCGCTGTCGCAGAATACGCCCGGAGACTATACCGATCTCGCGGCCATCGTTCGCTTCAACCCCTCCGGCAGCATCGATGTGCGTAACGGCGCCAATTACGCTGCCGATTACGCTCAGTCCTATACAGCAGGCGCTACGTATCACATCCAGATGGACGTGAACGTAACCGCGCATACCTACTCGGTGTACATCACTCCGCCGGGAGGAGCCCAGCGAGAACTGGCGGCCAACTACGCGTTTCGCAGCGAGCAGGCGAGTGTCACCAGCCTAAATTATTGGACCACGTATGAAGACGCAATCACCGGCACGGGTGCGCTGCAGGTCTGCAACTTCAATGTCGCAGCAGCTGCAACGACGACAATTGCGATTTCCCCGACGACAGCGTCATTGATGGCGGGTGCGACTCAGCAGTTCACGGCGACGGTCACGGGCACATCGAACACAGCTGTCACCTGGACGGCGTCGGGCGGCACAGTTACGAGCAGCGGTCTCTACACGGCACCAAACACGGCAGAGACATACAGCGTGACCGCGACCAGTGTGGCGGATGCGACGAAGTCAGCTGCGGCGACGGTGACGGTAACCGCACAGCCGCCGCCGATTTCGGTGAGCATCGCTCCGACAACGGCATCGCTGCAAACAGGCGGCACACAGCAGTTCACCGCGACGGTGACCGGCACATCGAACACGGCTGTCACCTGGACGGCGTCCGGTGGCACCGTCACGACCAGCGGTCTCTATACTGCGCCGAGCACGGCAGGCACATACACCGTCACTGCAACCAGCGTCGCTGACACGACAAAGTCCGCATCCGCCACCGTCACAGTGACCGCGCAAAGCGCGTGTACCACGGGGAGCACTGCGTGGATCGGCTATCAACTCCCTGCAAGCGAAAGCGGCTCTTTCAGCGTCAGCTTTGATGTGACGGCGCAAGTCAATGCCACCGATGACAACGTAGCACTGTCGCAGAATACGCCCGGAGACTATACCGATCTTGCGGCCATCGTTCGCTTCAATCCCTCCGGCAGCATCGATGTGCGTAACGGGGCCAACTATGCCGCCGATTACGCTCAGTCCTATACAGCCGGCGCTACGTATCACATCCAGATGGATGTGAATATTGCTGCGCACACATACTCGGTGTATGTCACGTCCCCAGGGGAAGCCCAGCGAGAACTGGCGGCGAACTATGCGTTTCGCAGCGAGCAGGCGAGTGTCACCAGCCTGAATTACTGGACCACATACGAAGACGCAATGACTGGCACAGGTGCGCTGCAGGTATGCAACTTCAGTGTCGCAGCAACTGCAACGACGACGATCGCGATAGCTCCGACGACAGCGTCATTGATGGTGGGTGCAACACAGCAGTTCACCGCGACGGTCACGGGCACATCGAACACAGCTGTCACGTGGACGGCGTCGGGCGGGACGGTCACGACTGGCGGTCTATACACCGCACCGAACACGGCAGGCACTTACACTGTGACCGCGACCAGCGTTGCGGACACCACGAAGTCAGGTTCGGCGACGGTGACGGTAACCGCACCACCCCCGCCGATTTCAGTGAGCATCGCTCCGACAACGGCATCGCTACAAACAGGCGGCACGCAGCAGTTCACCGCCACCGTGACCGGCACATCGAATACAGCTGTCACGTGGACGGCAACCGGTGGCACGGTCACGACTGGTGGTCTCTACACCGCACCGAACACCAATGGCACGTACACCATGACCGCAACCAGCGTGGCGGATACCACGAAGTCCGCTTCGGCCACGGTCAACGTAGCCAGTTTCAGTATCTCGGGGACGCTCGGCTCTACGGCGTCGGGTGCAACGATTGCGCTGAGCGGTGCAGCAACCGCGAACATGACGGCAGATGCAAACGGCAACTACACCTTTACCGGTTTGGGAAATGGTACTTACACAGTGACGCCGAGCAAAACTGGCTACGTTTTTTCTCCGGCCAGCCAGTCAGTCACGATTTCCGGATCGAACAAGACTGGAGTGGACTTCGTCCTGGCCGCCGGACGGCTCTCGATCACACCATCCAGCTTCAGCTTCGGCGTGGTCAATATGGGCAGCACGAGCGCGCCGCAGACTGGAACTTTGCAAGCGACGAGCGGCGACGTGACTATCAGCAGCGACACGCTCAATGGAGGCGGTTTCGTGCTTAGCGGAATAACCTTCCCGCTGACCATTCCTTCAGGTCAAAGCTCGACCTTTAGTGTGGCTTTCGCACCTGCGGCTACAGGCGCTGCTTCAGGAAGCCTTTCTTTCGCGAGTAATGCGTCCAATACCCCGTCGCCTGCAACACTCTCAGGAACGGGAGCCGGCCTAAGCGTTTCCGGCGCTCTAAGTTTCGGTTCAGTGCCTGACGGCACCACCAGCACTCCACAGACAGGCACGCTGACCGCTGTAGGCGCGAACGTGACGATTAATTCGGCGAACCCAAGCGGCGCAGCATTTTCCATTTCGGGACTGCCTGCGCTGCCCTTCACTATTGCCGCAGGACAGAGTCTGCAATACAGCGTGACCTTTGCTCCTCCGGCAGGTTCGCCCGGACCAGCTGGAGGCAGCATTGCATTTACCAGCACCGCCAATAGCGTGACGCAGGCATTCTCCGGAACAGGAGCGCCCAATGTGCTGCTTTCATGGAATGCGAGCCCAACGTCGGGTGTCACCTACAACGTGTATCGCTGCACGACGTCAGCCAGTGCATGCGTTCAATCAGCTCCGGCAAACTGGGGATCTCCAGTCGCTACTGGCATTACGGTCTTAAGTTTTGTAGATCTGCAGGTGACGTCCGGTCAGACTTACTACTACGTGGTGACAGCCGCGAATAGCAGCGGAGAAAGCACAATGTCGAATGTGGCGAGTGCGCCGGTGCCGTGAGGTTTAACGCTTGAAAAATCTGGCGGAGAGGGGGGGATTCGAACCCCCGATAGAGCTTTTGACCCTATAACGGTTTAGCAAACCGCCGCCTTCAGCCACTCGGCCACCTCTCCGCGTTTGCTTGCAACAGTTTAACACCCGCTATGGCTTAGCTTGCTGCACTCTTGCTGCGCGCAAACTCGGGCACCCGGCATTTTGGTTGTTCGAATCGCATGGACGATCGATGTTCATTGAAAGTCGTCGGCGTCCTGTCTGCACAGGAATCGGCAGATGGTTTACAGCTTAGCAACAAATTGTTTTGTAAATGAGTGATGCTTTTATATCGCCAGTCGATAAAAGAGACAGAAAGGATCGACTTCACTAACAACTTGGTGATGTAGATCACATCATTGCACGCCTTCCTCGGCTACCCTGCAACGAATCGAGCGACAGCCTGCATGGCGATCGGGCCAAGTGCGAAAACAGTGCCTGAATATTCGGTGCGCCGTATTAGTGTGTTTTCAGGCTTGCCTGACACTGTGGTTCAGCGCCTCGATTCAACTCTGATCCCATCCTCACGCGCCGCCGGCGAGATTCTCTACGCACAGAACGAAAAGCCAAGTGGCCTGTATCTTCTTTTCCACGGGACAGTGAAACTGACTGCGGTGGTGGCTGGAGGAAAAACAGCGCTTCTACGCATTGCAAGTGCAGGTGATCTGTTGGGATTGAATGCGGTGATAGGGCAGCATCCTTACATGGCTACGGCACGAGTGACAAAAGGGTGCCAGCTTGGATTTATAGCGCGAGACGACCTCAGCACTCTGATGACCCGGTATTCAGAATTAGGGCTTGTTATCTCGCAACGGCTCGCCGAGGATTGCGCCGAGGCGCTTAGGGAAATGCTCTTTCTGCGTGTCACGACCTCAAGTCTCCAACGACTGGCAATGCTCTTGCTTCGCTGGTCCGCTGCAAACGGCACTCGACACCGCCGACTGACCGTTCTCTATACGCAGGCTGAAATCGGTCAGATGATCGGAGCTTCGAGGGAGACTGTCACCAGGCTGATGAATCAGCTTGAGCGAGACGGCGAGATTTCGTTCTCGCGTTCCAAACTGAAAATATTGAATGAGCGCGGAATGAAACAGATCGCGCACATGTCTTAGGCATTGCCTGCAGCTTGCAAACAAGGATTGCCGATCGCGACCAGCGGCGATTAATCAGCCGATATGTGACAGCCGTCACCGTAATGAGTTCGCAACCACCCTACATTAGCCCATTGTTGGGATGAGTTTTGTGGCTCTCCCGCTATTCAACTGCTGGAGGCAAGATGGGCACAACCAATCATTCTTTTCCGCGATCCAACGGCAGCCCGCACCGAGACTTTGCTCGTAATCCGCTCATCGTGTACTGGGAAATGACTCAAGCCTGCGCATTAGCCTGCCGCCATTGTCGCGCGGAAGCCATGCCGTGTCCTCATCCCCTGCAGCTGAACCACAATGAAAGCCGAGAACTGCTGCAACAGATTGTCTCCTTCGGCGAGCCGCTGCCTCATCTGATCCTCACTGGCGGCGACCCTTTGCAACGTCCCGACTTATACGACTTGATCGACGAAGCTAATGCGCTCGGCTTAAGCGTTTCCATCACTCCAAGCGCAACCGACCGGCTGACTCAAGAAACAATTGAACGTTTGATGAAATACGGGGTTTGCAGCATCGGACTGAGCCTGGATGGTTCCACCGCTTCCAGACATGATTCCTTGCGCGGCGTGCCTGGCTGTTTTGATGCCACCATTCGTGCGATCGAAACTGCGGGCCGGCTCGGTCTCCCGATTCAGGTCAACACTTTGGTCTCTCAAGAAACCGCCGATGACTTGCCTGAGATTTACGAACGTTTGCTGGCTCTCCGCATCATGCGCTGGAGCTTGTTTTTTCTTATCGCGACCGGTCGTGGAAAGATGCTCCTCGAGCTTCCGGCAGAAGCAGTCGAACTCTTGATGGGATGGATTTACGAAATTTCCAAAGTAGCACCATTCGCTATCAAGACAACCGAAGCACCATCTTATCGGCGAGTGGCCCTGAATCGCATGCGAGAGCAGGGAGGCGTCGTCTCCGAGCGTCAACGCAGGTCGCTTTACCAGGGATTCGGCATTCGTTTTGGGAATCTTGCTTTCAGTCTCCCCACTCTTTGCCCAGGTGCTCTCGCCTTTGGAGGTCGATGATCCGGGAGCGCGTGCCTTGCAGCAGCGTTACGCGGCGGAGTTACGAGCATGCGCCGAGGACCTCCGCGCGCTGCATTTCCCCTACGCCTTCTACTTCAGCCGTCATCTCGATCTGGACGAACGCGACCAGAAAAAATACGACGCCGCCTCTGTGCAGTTCGACAGCTATTCCAACCAGAAGGTACTGGAGATCACAGGCAACTACTACGCTGCCTATCTGGGAGATCGAATGGACCGCAGCGCGCGGTTTCATAGCACGTATCGCGACGTGATGCTGCCACTGCTTAAAGCTACTGTCCCGCACTTCGATGGCGATCTGTCGTTCGACGCCTTTGCTTTGGAGATTTCGCATCACGTGCAGCAGAAAGTGATGGGCGTGGTAACCGAGCGTCCTGAAAACCTGGTGTTGGTCGTGCCTGTCGAAAATGCCAGAAAACTCGTGAAGGCAACCGGCGCGAAAGAACAACAAGCAGCGTTGATCGAGGCGCAGGCATTCCTGAATGGCGATCCGGTTGAACTTCAGGTTGGCGAAAAGGATGAGTTCGCAGTGATAAATCGCGATCCTCCGGAGACAGCGAACTCTGCTGCCGCTCCAAAATCCCGGCCGGCAACAGTCGGCGGACCAGTCGCGGCGGCCCTCGAGCGCATGAAAGTTGGCACTGACAATGAAAAGTGGAATCCGGCGGCGCCGTTTAATACCAAGCAGGCCGTAGCGGTGGACCTCACTCCCGTGCGCGACACTTCGGCGGCGTCGTTAAAAAACCTGCAGTACGAGAATCCGGACAAGCTCTATCGCTTAGTAAAACAAATGCAAGCGCAAGCTAACTTCGTCAGCTACGCTCCGCCATCCTTTATTGCTTTTCACGACCACATCTACCTGCAACTATCGCTCACAACCGACTTGCCGGCGTCCAGCGGAGGCTCACGATACAAGCTGGCGGCGTTGGCGTTCGACGATCACATCGCTCACTTGATTCGCCCAGTCGCGACTTACTTCCAAAATCAGAGCGACTTTGATGGAATCGTTTTCAGCACATCGATTCATGTACCAGGCACCGACGCTCCAGAAGCCGTCGAATTCTTCCTGCCCTTTTCCGGAATTCATTGCTACGAACAGTACGACTGCACTGGCCAGCAGCTGATTACTTCGAGCTACGTCTTCATCAATGGAGAAAGAGTGTCTCTAGATCTGGAAACTGCCGAAGCTCGTTAGCTTGGCGGTGACTGGGCAAAACCAATGGCAGCGGCACAGCGCACTACAGCCGCTTTCGTTGCTTGGTTCGCTCTAACAGTTTCAGAGTCCCTGTTGCTTATCGCCTATCGCCTATTGCCTATTGCCTATTGCTTATTACTTATCTCCACCATCACGCGTACTTCAGCCACTTCATGATCTCCGGCAGTGTCGGTCGCTTGCCGTACATGAGAATGCCGACGCGATAGATGCGCGAGCAGATCGCAAGCATCGCGTAGATCGTCCCCACGAGCAGCACGAGGCTGAGCGCAATCTGCCAGACTGGCGGAGTCTCAACAATCACGCGGATATACATGAGCAATGGCGTGCAAAAGGGAATGAGCGACAGCACGGTTGACATCGTGGAGTGCGGCTGCAGGATGACGGGGGTCATGAAGATGACCGAGACGATCATGGGCATCATGATTACGAACTGGAACTGTTGTGCTTCCTGCTCGGAATTGACGGCGGCACCGAGCGCTGCAGCTAGAGCCGCATAAAGCACAAATCCCAGAACGAAAAAGACTCCGAAGAAGATCATGTTGGCGATGCTGAGAGTCAGATGAAACTGGTCTCCGCCGATAGTAATTGCCTGTGCGGCAAAGGGCGTTACCGCCAGAGTCCAGATCCCGATTTGGGTCAGTCCTACTCCGGCGGCTCCCAGAATCTTACCCGCCATCAGTTCCTTTGGCGTCGCCGTCGAAAGCAGAACCTCGAAGATGCGTGAGTTCTTTTCTTCGAGCACCGAGCGCATCACGCTCATGCTGTACATGAGGATGGTGACGTAGAGCAGAACCATCAGCAGAATCACAGAAAAGAATGTCCCGATCCCGCTGGATTCGGTCACCTTCCCGTTTTCAATCTTGCGCGCCTGAACGTCAACGGGTTTGAGAGCCTGATCAATTTCCTCCGCGCTTGCGCCGTGGCTGCGCATGGTTTGGCGCAGCATGGCCTGGCGAACTGCGGTGCCCAGCTCGCCCACCGTTTCCAAATCACCCGAGTTGCGCGAGCGATAGCTGAGCTTGCGTTCGGCTACGGCATCCGGCGGCGCCCAGAGATAGCCATCGATCTCGTGCGAGTTCACTCGTTGAGTTAGCGCGTCTTCTTCCTGCGGAGTGACATTGGTGTCGATCTGCACATCGAAGTTGCGGATTGCCGAATTTGAATTCTTGCCCTTGCTCTGAGCATTCGCGTCATCAACAGACGGCTTTTCGAACTGCTCACGAACCTGATCGGCAAATTGGGGATTGCTGGTGGCGATGACGATGTGCTGCACTTCCCCGGATTTCTTCGATGCAATCATGCTGGGCAGCACCGTGAAGCCGAACATCATCGCCGGCAGCAGGATCGTCATTACGATGAACGACTTCTTGCGGACCGTCTCCAGGTACTCGCGGCGGGCAAAAAGAAAAATGTTATGCATCGGTCTTCCCCACAACGTCGATGAAGATGTCTTCGAGCGATGGTTCCACCAGCTCGAACTTATTTACGCGCGAGCGCTCGGCAACCATATGAAGGAGCTTTTGCGAATCTGCGCCGGGCTGCAGTCGTACTTCGACGTAATTGCCGTAGTTGTTAAACGACTGAATCAGCCCGTTTTCGTGAAGAAAATCATCGGCCCCTTCGTATTCGATCTGGACGTTGCTGCGCCCGTAGCGTCCTTTGATTTCTTTCAGGCTTCCCTGCAGCACCGCTTCTCCGCGATTGATGAGGCAAATCGCGCTGCATAGTTTCTCCACCTGGTCCATGCGGTGTGTCGAGAACAGAATGGTGCGGCCCTGTTTGTTCAATTCGAGGAGAACGTCTTTGAGCAAGCTGGCATTGACCGGATCGAGACCGGAAAACGGCTCGTCCATGATGAGGAACTCAGGCTCATGCAGGAGCGTGGCAATGAACTGCATTTTCTGCTGCATGCCCTTGGATAGTTCCTCGGTTTTCTTTTCCATCCAACCGGCGATGTCCATGCGCTCGCACCATCGTTTGGCGCGCTGCAGGGCGTCGGAGGTAGACAAGCCGCGAAGCTGTCCGAAGAGGACAAGCTGCTCGCTGACTTTCATCTTCTTATACAGTCCGCTGGTTTCCGGGAGATAGCCGACCCGCCTCAGGTGCTCACGGCGAAAAGGCTCGCCGAACATGCGCACGTTTCCTGAATCGGGAACGGTAATCCCGATCATCATGCGGATGGTGCTGGTTTTGCCGGCGCCGTTCGGCCCAAGCAAGCCAAAAATGCTGCCTTGCGCGATTTTCAGTGAAAGATCTTTGACGGCAACGAATTTGTCGTAGCTCTTGCGCACTTGCGCGAGTTCGACAGTGTCCATGGGGTTAATTACGCCAGAGTTCAATGAAGGTTCCATGAAAATCCATTCGGACCGTTTCCGGCAGGAAGCGGCTTAGTTGCGCCGGTACTCAATCCAAGACGCCTCGCACATCTGCTGCTGCGAATGGTCCGGATTGTGTGTCGGGAGAATCAGTGAATCACGCCATCGTCTTGCGCGCCACCGCGGCGGAAGCGGCGGAGACGCGGTTTCGTCCCGACTCTTTCGAGACATACAGAGCAGCATCGGCGGCTGCGACTAACTCGTCGCGCGTGCGGCCATGAGTTGGATACTCAGCCACCCCGGCGCTGATCGTGACCTTCCGCGGCACGCCGGGAAAGAGATAGGTCTCCACCATCCTGCGTAGCTTTTCGGCGACTTCGAGTGCATTACCCCCAGAAGTCTGCGGTACCAGAATGGCAAATTCTTCGCCGCCGTACCTGCACACGACGTCGGCTTTACGAAGCTGCTGGCCGAAGACCTCCGAGACCTGCCGCAGAACTTCATCGCCCAGCAGATGTCCAAACTCGTCGTTCAGACGCTTGAAGTTGTCGATGTCGATCATGATGATCGCCAGGCGGCCGTCGTAACGCGAGGCGCGTTCAATTTCCGACGCAATTTGCAGCTCGAAGTAGCGGCGGTTGTAGATACCGGTCAGACCGTCGATGTAGGCCAGCTGTTGCGCTTTCTCGAAGTAATGCGCGTTTCTGATTGCGCCGGCGATGATGTCTGCCACTGACTCCAGCGGCGGAACATCTTCCGGCGAGAAATTGTGGGCGTTGGCGCTTTCCAGCATCAGGACGCCAAGTTTCTCTCCAAAGAAGATCAGCGGTACGCAGATCTCGGAGCGTGTTTCGATGAAGCTGCCGATGTAATGCGGAACGAGGGCGAGATCGTTCTCCAGGACGGTTTTGCCCAATTCCAGACAGCGCATTCCCATTCCGGTACCAACAGGCAGGGCGCCGCCCTGGGGCACAATCGCTGTCAGCTTGCCCTTGTGAGCGCGCAGGGCAAGTCGTTCGTCGTCGTCGAGGAGAAGCACCACCACGTGATCGACGGGAAAAGTGGCTAAGACTAAGTCACAGACTTTGCCCAGCAGTTCGTCGAGATTGAGTACTGCAGTGGTCTGCCGGGCGATGGCATTGATGGTCTCGAGCTGCCGGGTGCGCCTCTGCTCCAGCGTGTAGAGGCGGGCATTTTCCAGCGCGATCGATGCCTGCGTCGAAAACAGCGTGAGCAGGTCGAGCGTCTCGGAATCGAAGGCGTCGAGTTCCTCGCTCTGGATGTCGAGCACTCCCACGACTTCGTCGCGTACCATCAGCGGGATCGCGATCTCCGACTTGGTGTCTGGAAATATGGGAAGAAAGCGCGGGTCTTTGCTGACGTCCGGCGCATAAACCGGCTTCTTCTCCCGGGCGGCGGTTCCGATCAGACCTTTGCCAATGGGGATGCGTACGTCCGACTCGTCTTGGGGACGTCCAATCGCTGTCCGAACGAAGAATTCCTGGGCATTCGGATTCAGCAACAGGACAGCGGCGTTGTTGATGTGAAAATAGTCCCTAACAATCCACAGGATTTGCACCAGCACCTCGTCGAGATTGAAGGTCGAGAGGACTGCCTGGCTGGCGTCATAAAGTAGGGCTATTTTTTGCATCGGCGGCGCTAAGTACAGCTAAATCAGCTCGATTCCTTCAAGCCACGGCCAGGGAAAGTGCAGACAGAAGTTTGCCGGAAGGGCAATCTTACAGAATTTAAGTATCGCAATTAAGCCTGATTCGCCGCAAATAGACAAGCTTTTTCGCACGAATCGTGGGGCAGCAAAGGCCTTAGATGGAAGACCTTAAATGCATGAAAAATCTCAGGGGTTGCCGCCGCCCGTCGGCGCTCGGGATTGTTCCACGTGGAACAATATCGGAACCGGGCGCGGTAGCGGTCGGGTGAGGCTCGCAGGATTCTAAGGCGGTATTTGCTGCCTTACCCATTGTTTCCCGCGAACCGTCCTGACCTGAACCGGGTGTGAATTGTTCCACGTGGAACAATTTCAGAACCGGGCGCGATAGCGGTCGGGTGAGGCTTGCAGGATTCTTAGGCGGTATTTGCTGCCCTACCCGTTGTTTCCCGCGAACCGTCCTGACCTGAACCGGGGGTGAATTGTTCCACGTGGAACAATTTCGGAACCGGGCGCGGTAGCGGTCGGGTGAGCGTCGCGGATTCTTAGGCTTTATTTGCTGCCTTATCCATTCCTTACCGCGAACCGTCTTGATCTGAAGCTTAGGTGTGAATTGTTCCACGTGGAACAATCTGGGTGCGGATCTACACCAAGCCTTTACAGCTTGCCAAGATTCCGCGAGCGTGCCCGATCTATCTTCGCTGCTCGGTAGGCGGGCGCTGTCCTTCATGCGGGCGGAAGAGAAAGGCGATCAGCCCGTAGAGCACCAGGCAGATCCAGAAATCAACCAGCAGTCCCAAATCCGGCAGTATGTGCAAACTCCGGTGCTGCGCCGCCGGAGGCAGATGCGGCATGATGAGGAAATAAATGAGATTTCCCAACACCACAGCCGCGAGCGAAATGCAAAAATTTCGCGAAAAGCTCACTATCCCCTGTTAGACACCCAAACCTGCCGCTCAGGTTTCCAGAAGCTAAAAAGTGAAGCGATGGCAAGATGGGCTGCGTTAAGAAGACGGCTTTTGGTGCACATGAGTCGAGCTCACAGGCCGCCCCGTTGACACTGCAGAGATTAACCCCCTAACCTTGCAAGTCTTACCTGTCGAAGAACATGCGAGTTCTTGTCTTGGGCGGCGGCGGCCGCGAACATGCTCTGGTGTGGAAGCTGCGGCAATCCCCGCGCGTGAGCGAGATTTTCTGCGCACCGGGGAATGCCGGGATCGCCCGCGAGGCTACGTGCATTCCCGCCGATCTCAAAAACATCGATCAATTGGTGCAGCTCGGCCACCGGTTAGATCCTGCACTCACAATCGTCGGCCCTGAGCTACCGCTCACGCTGGGAGTGGTGGACGAATTCGAGCGTCGCGGCCTTATGGTGTTTGGTCCAAATCAGAAGGCAGCGCACCTCGAGGCGAGCAAGGCGTTCGCAAAAGAATTCATGCAACGCGTGCACATTCCCACGGCGCACTATGCCATCTGCCGCACTCCAGCGGAAGTGCAGGAGGCTCTCGCCCTCATTCCAGCGCCGGTCGTGGTGAAGGCCGACGGCCTGGCTGCGGGCAAGGGCGTTGTGATTGCCAACACCAAAGAAGAGGCGGCGATCGTTGCGGGCGAGATGCTTGCCCGCAAGCTGGTCGGGGACGCCGGCGCGCAAGTTGTGCTCGAGGAATTCCTGAAAGGGGAAGAGCTCTCGTTTCTTGTAGTCACCGACGGAACAACAGTGGTGCCGCTGGTTCCCTCACGCGATCATAAGCGCGTGGGCGACGGGGACACAGGTCCGAATACCGGAGGCATGGGCGCGTATTCCACCGACGATCTGCTCGATGCAACGATGCGGCGCTGGATCATGCAGCACATTGCCTATCCCGTGGTTCACGGACTGCGCGCGGAAGGCGTCATCTACAAAGGCGTGCTCTACATCGGCCTGATGATGACGGCACGCGGTCCCATGGTGCTCGAATTCAACTGCCGTTTTGGCGATCCGGAAACACAGGCCGTGCTCTTCCGGCTGGAGAGCGATCTTGTTGACCTCTGCCAATCGGTCGCCGGCGGTACCCTGGCCGCAGACGACCTGCACTGGTCGGCGCAAGCTTCGGTGTGCGTAGTGATTGCCTCTGGCGGGTATCCAGGAACATTTACCAATGGGCGTCCCATTTTCGGCATTGACGACGCCGAGAAAATCCCGGGCGCGAAGGTCTTCCACGCCGGAACTGCGCATTCCGGAGATCAGATCGTGACTTCGGGCGGCAGGGTTCTTGGCGTCACCGCGCTGGGCAGCGACCTGCAGACAGCAGCAGCTCGCGCTTATGAAGCGGCCGCAAAAATTCGCTTCGACGGCATGCAGTATCGCCACGACATCGCCCGAACGGCTGCTGCCGGCAAAAGGCAATAGTCGCCTCCTCAAGAGCATCTGCTCTCGATTAGCTCATGAGTGATTCTTGCATCACCTGCTGCTCTGCTTTGAGCCGATCACCCTCTCACATATCGCTATTGCCGCTTCCTTGCTGCAAACGCGGCGTAAATATTCCACATCCAAACACTAGTCCTAAGGGATCACGAGACAGGAGAGAGTCGCATGCCCGATCCTCTAATGAATGAAGATTTCAGCGATGTCGAGTCGCCCTCGGCATCTGCAACCGAACCGGTCGGCAGCCTGGGCCGAATGCCCGCGTATCAGGCTCCGCTGGAAGATCCAATCCGCAAAGGCGAGCTGGACGCAAGCCGCGAGCTTCCCGAGGCGGGAAATTCGCGGTTGAACCGCACAGCGGAACAGGTTGGCGGCGCGATTGGCACAGTAGTTTCACAGGCCCGGCGTTTGCCCGATTCTGCCCGCCGCGGACTCCATGTGGTTCGCGATCGCGCGCAGGATCTAAAAGGCCACGCGGCCGACCAGGTCACCAGCTCGGCATCTTCTTTGGCCAGCACGGCGCACGAACGCGTGCGCGACTTGAGCGAGACGGCTCGCCAGGCCGGAGAGCGTGCGCAGCAGCGCGTCAGCGAATTGGCCGGCGGCTTGATGGATATGGCGGAAGAGCGCGGCCGAGTACTGCTCGATAAAGCGGATGAGCTTTCCAGCTACGTCTCAGAGCGCACCGAAGAGCTGAAGCAGCAGCTCGACGAACGCACGCGCGAGCTGCGCGAAAAGGCTCGCCTGCGGGCGCAGGAAGCGTCGCTGCGCGCGCGGCAAGTAGTGCGCGAGCGGCCGTTGGAGTGTCTGGGCTGCGTTGCCGGCGCTGCGTTTCTGCTCGGAATAACACTTCGCATCATGAGGTCACGCAATGGTAACTGAGAACAACAAATCCATCGCTCAAGTGGTCGCTGAATTGAAGAACGACGCGCGCGACTTCTTCTCCACCCGCCTGCAGATGCTCTCGCAGGAGATGAACGACAAGATCGGCGTCTGGAAAATGGCAATTCCCATTTTGGCAATTGCCGCTCTGCTCGCTGCAACCGCCTTTCTGACGCTCACGTTTGCATTCGTGTCGTTCTTTGCCGGAGTGTTTCAGCCCAGCCAGTACGCCTGGACGTTCGGCGCCTTAATCGTTACCGGCTTTTACCTGATCGCCGGATTCGGCCTGTTCTATCTGGGCAAGCGCGAACTCACACAATCAGGGCTGGTTCCCAAGCGCACGCTGCGCGTGCTCAAAGAGGACCAGATCTGGATTCAAAATGAAGCGAGGTCACAAGTATGACGCAGCCTACTCTTCCCGCAGAAATTCTGGAAAAGCGTGCGGCGGAACAGCGCCGCGCCTTACATAACGACGTGCAGCAGCTCCGCACTGTCGTGCGCGCGGAAGTGCGCGAACGAGTGGACGACGTGAAGGAGCGGCTCGACGTGAAGAAGAACGTCGCTCGCTACTTTGGTCCGGTCGCCGGCGTTACCGCGCTGCTTGCCTTGTCACTCGGATATGGTCTGACCGGCGTATTCGTGGACTGAGCGTAACGGTCAGCGGCTTGCGGATTGTGCCTTCTGCGATTCCGCCGCGGCAGTGAGCATCGCGAGGTAATTGTCCAGCGTCCGCGTGTGTCCCAAAACGAAACGGGAAACGAAGCGGAAGACCGGGTTATACACTTCGCCCTCTTCCGTGATCGTCACCGAGCAGTGCTCGCCCTGCGGCGTGATGTTCCAGGTCCAACTCCCACCGAACGGAAGCTTCTTGTCGTCGATCGTGCGCTTCAGCCGGGTGGGAGCGTCTGATTCGACAACCTCATAGGTGATCGTTTGGCCGTGCCTGTCGGTCTCGCTTACCATGTGGCGGCCGCCCTGTTCGAAGAACTTGTAATCTTTCAAGTCTGTCCGCCAATTCTGCGGGCCCGATATCAACCCAAATACTCGTTCCGCATTGGCGTTGATTCGCGCCACGCGAATTGCGGTGTGGCGCTGCGGCAAAGAAAGACCGATCGCCACCACGACCACAAGTGCCACGATGAGGACTGCCACTAGTGCTGCCAGCAGAATCAATATGGATCGCATCCGGTCATTTTAGACAAGATCCAAAATAGACAACTTTACTCATAGCGCAGCGCAACCATCGGATCCACGCGCACAGCGCGGCGGGCGGGCAATGCTGCTGCGATCAGAGCGACGATGGCTAGCAGTGCGGCGCTGATGGCGAATACGCGAGCGTCGTGGGCCGTGAGTCCGTAGAGCATGCTCCTCACCAGACGCGTTGCCGCCCAGGAGAGCGCGAGTCCGGCGCCAAGTCCAAAGACCAGGAGCTGAGAGGTCTCTCCCAAAATGAGTCGCAGAATGCTTTCTCTGTCGGCGCCGAGAGCCATGCGCACGCCAATCTCCGGTGTTCGCTTGGTCACTCCATAGGCCAGTACGCCATAGAGTCCGATGGCGGAAAGCACCAGAGCCAGCGCGCCAAAAAAGCCGGAGAGAGTCGCCATGAGCCGCGGCCGCGACAGATCGTTCTGCACTTGCGTCGTCATGGTCGTGATGTCGAACAGCGGCAGGTTGGGATCGACACGGCGAACGACGGCGCGCAAGTCATTGGCTACCTCGTCGGGCCGCTCGTTGGTGCGGAGAATCAGTGTCTCTTCGTAAGGCAGGTCTTTGAGATCCGCCTGCAATAGCGGAGTAAAGATGGCTTCCTGCTTTTCGTCCTGGACGTCGAAATAGTGCGCGTTGCGCACCACGCCAACGACCTCGCCAGGCGCCGTGTCGGAATCAAAGCTGATTTTTTGGCCGATCGGATCTTTGTCGCGGAAGTAATGCTGCGCCATGCCTTCGTTGATGATCACGACCGGCGGCGCTCCTTGCTTATCGGCATCGCTGAAGTCGCGACCTTCGACTAACGGCATGCGCAGCGTGCTGATAAATCGCGGGCCTACCCCATACGTAAGAGTGAAACTGTTGGAAAGGTTCTCTCCAGCCTGCGGCACATATCCAACGACCTTTGCTCGAGTCAGAAAGGCGCGGCCGCTAAATAGACGGTTGCTCATCACAGTGACTGAGTTCACCGAAGGCAGAGCCTTCACATCTTCGAGCAGCTGCCTGTAAACCGCCTGCACCCGCTCTTTCTCAAGACCGATAACATGCGGGTCCAGCGTGGCCATGAGCAGGTTGTCGCGATCGAAGCCCAGATCGACGCGATAAAGATTGCGCAGCGTTCCCAAAAAGAGACCAGCTCCCACGATAAGCGCCAGCGACACCGCCAACTGGGCGCCGACGAGTACGCGCCCGAAAGGCAGGCGTGCCGAGTGCTGCGTCGACTGCGCGCCCTTCAGCACTTCGTTGGGATCGACGTTTGTTGCACGCAGCGCCGGCACAACGCCAAAGAACAACGCGTTGAGCAAACAGACGGCAGCGATGAAGAAGAGCAGGCGGAAGTCCCAATTCAGCGTCAGAGCGGAGGCCGCGTTAGAAGAGCCGGCGCCCAGCCTGATCGTGACATTTCGAGCCACGAGAGCAAAGAGAATACCCGCACCGCATCCCAATATGGAAAGCATCAAGCTCTCGGTGAGGAGTTGGCGCACGATCCGCTTGCGGCTCGATCCCAGGCTGAGCCGGATGGCGATCTCCTTCTGCCGAGCGCTGGCCTTGGCCAGCAGCAGGCTTGCAATGTTGCCGCAGGCAATCAGCATCACCAGCGCGACGACCCCCATCAGTGCCAGCAGCGGCTGGGAGAAGCGGCGGCGCAGCGCGCTGGAGCCATGCGCAGCAGACTCAAACTGGATATAGCGACTCTGCGCGTCGATATCGCCGGAAGTTGAAGTTGTCTTTTGACTCAGTTCTGCATTGTGAAATAAGACTGTGAGCTCGGCGGCAGCCTTGCTTTGGGGAACACCCTTCTTCAAGCGGGCAATCATCGAGCTGCCGGCCGTGTCGTCGGGAGTGGGCAGGCCGGCTGAAGCTGAGCCGCGCTCGATCTGCTTCCACGTGATCGCCGGCATGGCGATATCGCTGGCATCGTCCACCGACAGTCCTTCAAAATCTCTCGGCATCACGCCGACCACGACAAAGGGAATGGTGTTCACCGTGAGCCGCTGCCCGATGACTCCGGGATCGCGGGCAAAGCGACGCTGCCAATAGCCGTCGCTGATCATCGCCGCCCAACCTGCGCCGCCCGTATTGCCCTGCGGCGAGTCGTCCGCCGGATTGATCGTTCGCCCAATCTGGGAATGCAGCTCGAGCACCTGAAAGTAGCTGCCGGAGACGAAGTCGCCCTTGGCCAGCTCGCCGCGGCCATCCACCGCAACGCTCAGCCGCGATTCCGGCATCTCAAAGGCGAGGCCCTCGATTTGTGTGGCGTGCTGCATCTCCTGAAAGTCTCGATTCAGGATCGTGCGCGAAACCATGAAGTTGCCGACCTTCTGCTGGTTGGTGCGCACGAAGACAAGCTGTTGCGGGTCTTTAACCGGAAGCGAGTTCAGGATGATGGAATCGATCAGGCTGAAGATCGCAGTGTTTGCGCCCACACCCAGCGCTAGCGACAACACCGCGACCAGCGTAAACGCCGGGGTGTTGCGCAGCGACCGCAGCGCGTAGCGAACATCCTGCAGCGTGCTCTCAACCAGGTGCAGACCGCGCTCGTCGCGGCATTGCTCCTCGAGCTGGGCGACTCCGCCGATGGTGCGCAGGGCGGAAGAGCGGGCTTCTTCCCGCGACATGCCGCGCCGCGTGTTTTCAGAAATCTGTTCCTGAAGGT
>JAFAUE010000177.1 GCA_019243475.1 Acidobacteriota bacterium
ACAGTCGCTGGCGCTTATGCGTTCGGCAACGAAGCTGGCCGTTGAAGCCCATTTGCCTGCTGAGAATGTTGCCTGGACGTACTTCACACTGGGCGAGCAGTTGTTCCAATTTGGGAAGCTGAAGGACGCTGAGGCCGCCATGATCGAGGCCCTCGACGCCTATCCGAACTATCATCGCGCGCTCGCCGGGATGGGGCAGATTCGCGCAGCGCAGCAGCGCTTTTCGGAGGCTGCGGGGTTTTACAAGCAGGCAGAGGACGTTGTCCCGTTGCCAATTTATGCCGCCGCACTCGGCGACCTACATCGCAAAATGGGAAAGGGCGCGGACGCGGAAAAGCAATACGCACTGGTCGAATTCATCGGTCAGCTCAGCGCGATTCACAAGCAGGTTTACAACCGTGAGCTCGCGCTTTTCTACGCGGATCACGATCGCCATCTGGGCGATGCGCTCGAACTTGCCCGCAAAGAGTTGGAACTGCGCCATGATGTCTATACCTGGGATGCGCTGGCTTGGGCGCTGCTGAAGAACGGTAAAGTCGCGGAGGCGCGCGATCCGATGGCCAAAGCTCTGGCGCTGGGAACCCGTGATCCTCTTCTCTTCTTCCATGCTGCCGCGCTGGAGCACGCTTCTGGTAACTCAACCCGCTGCGCGGAGTACGCTCGGCGCGCGCTGGAACTAAATCCCGAGTTCCATGTGATCTATGCTCAACAAGCGCGGGATTGGGCTTCTCCGGCCGGACACGAAGCGGTAACGGCGTATGCCGCGCGCTGATTGGTGCCGGCTGCTCGCCGCCATTTTCTTGTTTGGCACAGCCATATGCTCCGTTGCTCATCCCATGGGCAACTTCAGCGTGAATCACTATGCAGGCATTCGTCTGGACGGCGGAAGCCTTGAACTGCGCTACATCATCGACATGGCAGAGATTCCTACCTTCCAGGAACTTCAGGGAAGCGGAATCAAGGCTGAGCTCCAGGCTCCGGGGTTGACGGCATACTTGCGCAGCAAACAAGCAGCTTTGCTGCACGGCATCGGCTTGCAGTTAGATGGACAGCGGCTCCCGCTGACGTGCTCTCAGACCGAAGTTCTCTTCCCCCCGGGAGCAGGCGGGCTGCCAACCATGAAGCTGGCTTTCACCTGCAGGGCTTCATTGCGAGAGTTAACCGCGTCGTGCGGCACAATCGGACTCACCTGTGGCAAGCACAGAATTGAGTATCGCGACGACAACTTTCCCGGTCGGGCCGGGTGGAAGGAAGTCATAGTCAGAGCTCAGGGCGAACTAGACGCGCAAAGCGATGTGCCTGCGCAAGACCGCAGCGCCGGGCTTTCGAATTATCCAACCGATCTGCTGAATAGCCCACCGCAAGACTTAGCTGCGCACATATCATTCAATGCCCCTCTCGTGACACGCACACTTGGGCTTCACCTGCAGTCCTCTCGAGCGACGGCTTCAACAGCCGAGATCCTTTCCCGATTTTCGACAGAAACGTCGCAAAGGCAAACGCTGCCTGCTTCGACTCCAGCGCCGCTCGTGGCCAACCATCAGAGCACTCCGCGCAATGCATTCACACAGATCATTGCGGCGCAGCATCTGAGCATCTGGTTTGTGCTGCTCGCAGGCACGATCGCGGCTGGGCTGGGAGCGCTCCATGCACTCGAACCCGGCCACGGGAAGACGCTGGTCGCTGCCTATCTGGTCGGTTCCCGAGGAACTCCGTCTCATGCGGTTTTGCTCGGCACCATCGTCACCCTTGCGCACACCGGCGGTGTTTATGCCCTGGGCGCCGTCACGCTCTACGCGGCCCAATACGTGGCTCCGGAAAGAATCTACCCCTGGCTTGGACTGGTGTCCGGACTTGCCATTGCTATTTTGGGAATTCTTCTCCTGCTTAAGCGGCTAGCGGGCAAGAATTCGGCTTCAAGAGAAGACCATCGCCACTGGTATGACAACTTCTTTAAGTCGCAGGACCCGACGACGAACGCCGGCACAGCGACAGCGCCTTCACTGCGCCAGCTTCTTGTTCTGGGAATTACCGGGGGAATGATCCCCTGCCCCGGCGCTCTCGTGGTCCTCTTAAGTGCTGTCGCACTACACCGCACGGCTTTCGGTCTGTTTCTGATTGTGTGCTTCAGCGTTGGGCTGGCAGCGATCTTAATCGGGATTGGACTGCTCATCGTACAAAGCCGGCGTTTGCTTTCCCGATTGCGGACCGATGCCCCTCTGCTTCAGCGGTATCTGCCCTCAGTTTCAGCATTGCTGATCGCGCTCGTAGGAGTGGGACTCACCCTTCAGTCACTGGCGAGCGTTGGTATTCGGATGCAGGCAGGATCTTTCTCTAGTCCAAAATGGATTCTCGTCGCGGGCATCGGTTTGCTACTCGGAATGCGTCACTCGACGGACGCCGACCACGTGATCGCAGTCACCACCATCGTAACCCGCCTGCGTTCGGTGCGCAGTGCCAGTCTGGTCGGTGGACTTTGGGGAATCGGACACACGCTGACCATCTTCGTCGTCGGTTCGCTCATCATCCTGTTTCGTCTGGTCATTCCTCCGCGGGTAGGGTTGTCGATGGAATTTGCGGTAGCGTTGATGCTCATCTTGCTCGGAGTGCTAAACCTGACGGGCATCTTGGCGTGGCTGAAGCGACGACTTTCGCCTGCCGAACAAGCACCTGCCCGTATTCCCGCTGCGGAACGGGTAAACGGCGGTCGGCTAGCCGGCTTGAGCGGCTTCCAATTTTGGCGTCCGCTGGCGATAGGCACGGTACACGGCCTTGCTGGCTCCGCAGCCGTGGCGTTGTTAGTGTTGGCAAGCATCCACGACGCGCTCTGGGCCATTGGTTATCTCCTTCTGTTTGGTCTGGGAACGATAGCGGGGATGATGCTCATGACCGCAGTGATCGCTCTTCCGGTAGTCTGGACCGATGGAAAGTTCGCTCGATTAAACCGCTATATCTGCACAGCCTCGGGAATCGTGAGCATCGCTTTCGGCCTTTTTCTGGTTTATCAGATTGGATTTGTTTCGGGCCTTTTTCATGGCGTGCCGACATGGACGCCCGAGTAGAGAATCGTTCAACAACTTGTTCAGATAACCGGCTAGCCGCAGTCGTCAACCCACTTCTGAATTGCTCGTGCCAGCCGGACCGCCGCATCCCCGAGAGCCAGGAACAATACAGGCTCAATCAGTTCCAGCTCCATTAAGAGAAACTGACCATGCTGCTCGACACCGTCCACTCGCGCATAGAGCGTGTGCTCCGCCTGGTCCAGAATTTTTGCGGCGGCTGCAACCAGAGCTGAACCCGCGGTCGCTGGCTCCTCTCGTCCACCGAACTCTGCCTGAACGCGAAAATCGCCCTGTTTCGGATACTTTCGAACCGCATGGCTGAACTGGCCGCCTATGAATATCATTGACCACTCGCCGGCCGTTCGAACCTCGGGCACAAACTGCTGGATCAGCAGCGGCCCACGCACCAGTTCATCCGCTTCGCTGCGGTCCACGCAGCGTGTGTTATAGGCAGTAGCAGACACGGCCGGTTTGATCACAGCTCGCTCCCAGCCGCGCTCCGCCAAAATGTCGCCTATGTTGACTTGTTCGTCTTCGCTTATCCAGGACGTGGGCGGAAGAATGGTTCCGAATGCTTCAAGTTGCCGGAGATATCGTTTGTCTGCGTTCCAACGCAAAACTAAAGGCGAGTTCTGAATCGGAACTCCTAGACATTCCAACCTCGCTATCCATGCCAGGAACTCCGCCAGACGAAGGTGGTAGTCCCAGCAAGAGCGAACAATCACCCCGTCAAAGCTGGTCCAATCAACAGTCGAGGTGTCCCAAACGGCAGCGACGGCTTCGATATCCAGCGCTCGCAGAGCCGGAATCAGCAGCCTGTCATCTTCCGTCAAATTCCAGTATTCGCATGAGGTGGCCAGTGCAACTCGTTTCATAGATGGATCCGGCACACCACTTTGGTAATGGGCGACAGTTACTTCTGGTGCTTGGTGCTGGCGGAGAAATTGCCTAGACTTGGGAGCAAATGTCTACCCCGGCCATTACGGCGCCCACGGGCGTACGGCGAACTCCTCGTTTTCGAGTGAATTTCCCGATAAAACTGTTCGCCAATGTCCAGCAGCGAAGGTGCGCAATTCAGGGCCGCAGTCACGACCTTTCCATGTTGGGAATGGCCATTTATATCCCTGCTGAACTTGAGTCCGGACAAACCGTACAAATCGAGTTCGTGATTCCCAATACGAACCAGCGCCTTGGGGTGAATGCCATCGTGCGCAATTCGCAGGGTTTTCGCTGCGGTGTGGAGTTCCAGAACCTCACGCCTTTGGACGAATCCGGCTTGACCAAACTCTGTGCCAAGCTCGAAGCAGAAGCTGCGAGTAATCCGCCGGCATAGAACGACGCCACCGTTCCATCCTAAGAAATCTCAGAGCGTTCTTTCAGGCTCGCCGCCTCTAGATCGCGTTCGTGAAGCGCGCTCAGCTCGTCGGGAGTGCTCCATTCACCTGACGCACCGTCCGATTCGAAACGAGCTGCCACCCTCCTTGGCGCTTTTGATATAGCCGCACGAACCAGATGTGATACTCGCGCGCAATGTCCTTCGCGCCCTTCACCTCTACGTGAACATGCCCGAGGGTCTCGACTAAATCTCCGTGCGGCTCGACTTGCGTAGAATCAAGCTCGCGAACCACGGTTTGACCGGCCCCTTTGCGTATCGAATCGACCCATTGTTGCTTGTTCTGAACCAGCCCGGTTCCGTGTGTGAAGCGCACATCTTCGGCGAGGACGGTGGAGAAAAAATTCGCATCGTGGCGGACAGTCGCGGCTTCGACTCGCGCGTCAAATTGCGCGGGATCATCTCCAAGCGGCGCCTGGTTTTGTTGCGCAAAAACCAGCACTCCGCAGATCAGCAGCGCCGGCAATGCCCGAATCGCTGGCGCTATAGATTTCATGCTAGCTCGCCCGTTTGCTGCTCTGTCGAGCCTTCGGCTTACTCTTACTCTGAACGTTGAGCGCCACAGCCGCGCGAATCAGATCCTTCAAAGCCGCCTCATTAATCTTCTCGCCTTCATGGATGTCAATTGCGCGCCTAACATTTCCTTCCAGGCTTGAGTTGAATAGGCCGGCCGGGTCCTTCAACGCAGCGCCCTTGGCAAAGGTCA
>JAFAUE010000416.1 GCA_019243475.1 Acidobacteriota bacterium
CCGCGTCGATCATCAGCAGATTCGCACCTTCCTGGCGGAGCTGATGGGCAATGGGCTCAGCAAATCTTCAGCTGCGCGCACGCTGGCGTCCTTGCGGTCGTTCTACAAATGGATGGCGCGCGAAGGTTACGTCGAGCAGAATCCCGCTGCTCTGGTGGCCACTCCGAAGTTGCCGAAGAAGCTGCCACGTGTTCCCACAATGGAAGAGGTCAATGGCCTGCTCGATTCTGAACTCCCGGAGAATGCTGCTTTCCCCGCTCGCGACCGCCTGATCTTTGAGCTGCTGTATGGCTGCGGGCTGCGCAATTCCGAGCTCGTCGGCATTCAACTGGACGACATCAGCTGGTCGAACGAAGTCCTTCGGGTGCGGGGAAAAGGAAAAAAAGAGCGGCTTGCGCCACTCGGCAATGCAGCCGCTGCCGCCATTCGCGACTATCTGCCGGAAAGACAAAACATTCTGGACCAGAAGCGACGTTCGAATTTGTCATTGCTCATAAATCTGCGCGGAGGAGCTCTGACTACGCGCAGCGTAGGACGCATCGTGAAGTCAATCGCCATCGCACGCGGACTGTCGCCTGACGTTCACCCGCACACGCTACGCCACGCCTTTGGCACACATATGCTCGAGGAAGGCGCAGACCTGCGCGCCATTCAGGAGCTTCTTGGACACGAGCGGCTCTCCACCACGCAGCGCTACACGCAGCTCACCTCGGCGCAAATCGCGCGCGTCTACGACCAGACACATCCTAGAGCGAAGTAGCGCCCGCTCTTCCGAGACATCCTCTCCGATTTCCCGGGATTCTTACTGTCGTGGCTGCAGGAGGATGAATGCAAAACGCCAAGGAACTATTTACCCACGAACTTACGGACATGCTCGATGCCGAGCAGAAACTAATCGAGGCACTAGGCGAGCTTGCCGAGGACCACGCCGAAGAGCCGCAGTTGCAAAAAGGATTCGAGCAGCACCAGAAACAGACTGAACGACAGGCCGAGCGCCTGCAGCAGATTTTCGAGCAGCTCGGCGAAGAACCTGAACAGACCGAGTGCAAAGGGATAAAAGGGCTTATCGAAGAGCGCAAAAGTTTTAAAGAGGAAGATCCTGCTGAGGACATCCTCTCGATCTTCGACGTCGGTGCAGCGATCAAAGTCGAAAGCTATGAGATCGACGCTTACACTTCGCTCATTCGCCTGGCTGAACAGCTGGATATGAGCAAAGCAGTGAAGCTGCTGAAACAGAATCTCAAGGAAGAGCAGCAAACACGCACGAAGCTCGAAGGAATGATGCGCAAGCTGAAGCCAGACAACCTTGGACTTGAGAGCGAAGAGATCGAAGAATCCGGCTCGCAGCGTCGCGGCCCGGCTTCTTCGCGTGGCAGATCACGCTCGCGTAAAGCAGCGTAGCAACACGAGGCAGCAAGCAAGACGAATCGGCCTCTAGTGGGCCGAAGGCGCAGCTTGCTGCCTTTTGCTGTTTGCAGCCGCCGGCTCCAGCGTCAACACGTCTTCAGAGTTCTCCTCAATTGCCTCTTTTGAAAACACCAGCGGAAAATATTGCCCTGCTGCCCAAAATGGGAGTAGATCGGAATAATGCCGGCTGCCCGGATGCTCGCTCTGTCCCGGAGTGTTGATAGCCAGTGAATTATCCCAGTTGCTCAAGTCAAAGATTTCACGATAACTGGCGCCGGCCGTCTGAAGATATCCGGAGGAATCGCCGCCAGTAGCGTCAACTGTGTAACCATCTCCTGGACGGGCAATGGGACCCAGGTCAAACAATGTCTTCGCGCCGGGAAGCGCATCGAGGCTGTGACGGAACGTGATCGTGTGCATCGCCCCCCATGACCAGAGCGCTGGATCAGGACCTTGCTTTTTCTCCATCTCATGGCCGGCGTCGAGAAGAGTTGAAAGCAGCAGCTTCTGCTGATCCTCTTGCGGCAGCGACTTCAAATATGCCAGCGCCGCTTGCGTCGAGAAGAAATGCGAGAGCTGCTGAGCGTTCTCACCGGCAATCTGTTGCAAAAGCGCAGCGCGAAGGTGCCGTTCCCAAACTTCATACAGCGCTGCCGGAACTGACGGCGAACTAACGAGGCGGTCCCAATCCTTCAGCATGTCAACAAACCGCGCCTCGGCGGCGTCGCTGTGACGCGGCAGCATGCGGATGAGTTCATCGGCGGGAATGGAATAGACATCGTTCTGCAGCGCTTCCATGTCTTCCATTCGAATCTTCCGCTGTGTCTCGGCGAAACCACTGAGCACCTGGCGAATGCGGTCAATGCGGTACTGCGACCACGAAAAGCCTGCTTTGTACTTGTAGTCTTCAGGAATCGTTCGATCGTTTGCTGTGGCGAACCAGCCGTCCGTCGGATTGAATGTGCGCGGCAATTCGTCCAGCGGAATAAACCCGCTCCATTCGTGCTGCTCGTCTGCTCCCGAAACGGGAAGCATGCCAGTCCAGCTTCGGATGGGCGTAAGACCTGCAGACTGTTCTCCAATATTGCCGTCCACGTCGGCATAAACGATGTTTTCCGGAGGAAGCTTCCAGCGATTCATCGCGGCGAGAAAATCGTTCCAATTCTGCGCACGATCCACTGCTAACGATGCCAGATATCCGGCCGTTCCCGGTTCGGTCCCCACCCAACGCAGTGCGAGCGCTCGATGATGAGCGCTGTCTTCCCACAACACCGCACCATGCGCGGTAAACTTCAAAGTCACCGTCTGCGGCGGCGCACCTTTGACCTTGATCGTCGCGCTCTCGCTGCGCATGGCTTCCCAGCTTCCATTGTGCTTGTACTGGTTCGGATTGGCGGGATTCAGCTCCTCAAGGTAGAGGTCTTGCTGATCGACGGGGAAGATAGTGAACCCCCAGGCGATGTGCTCATTGTGACCCACCGCGACTCCGGGCAATGCCGGCTCGCCTGCTCCGATTACATTCCAACCCGGCGCGTAGAGATGAACGATGTAACGCAACGAAGGCAATGCGATCACTCGGTGAGGATCGTTCGCCAAAATCGGCTTGCCCGTAGCTGTGAGTTTTCCGGAGACGGTCCAGTCATTGCTTCCCACAGCGTTCGAAGGAGTTGGAAAATCTATGCGGTTGTCGCTACCGATGAGGTTCTTCAGCAGCTCAGGATTGAGGCTCGAATAATCGACACCGGTCTGTGGATCCAGTTTTGCCGGCGGATCGGTATCAAGTAGGTGGTTAGCTTTCTCGGCGCCGAGTTTTGTGAGCAACAATGCGTTGGTCAACTCGGCTCGCGCATTCCCCGTCATCGAGTACGCAGCCATGCGCGAGAGGCAGTCTTCCGGCTTCCACGGTTCCGGTTTGAAACCGGCGAGCTGAAATGCAATAGGGAGCGATGGCCCGCCAGGTGTATTCAGATAGTGGATGTATGCATTGATTCCATCGGTAAAAGCAGTGAGAATATCCAGCCCGTCAGGAGCATAGCTGGAATACTCAGCCCGCATGTCTCCCCGATATGCGAGCAGACGCGCGTAACGATCACGCTCGACCGCCGATTTTCCTAAGACTTCAGCGAGTCTTCCCTGCCCCGCGCGCTTCCACATTTCCATCTGGAAGAGCCGATCCTGGGCCGCAACGAATCCCTGAGCGAAGAAGAGGTCGTGCTGATTTTCAGCATGGATATGGGCAACGCCCCAGTTATCGCGGAAGACTTTTACTATTTGCTGCAGGCCCGGGATCTTCAAGTCGCCGCTGATTGCGGGCACAGCCTTCTCCGCCCGCGCGGAAAGATTCTGTCTGGGGGCTTGTTGTGAAAACAGCGTGATGGAAACTAGAAGACTGAAGAGTGCGCAGCGAGCGATTTTCATCTCGCCGAAATTATATGAGGCTGGAGTTGCTTGGGTTCAGGAAGCGGTCGTCACGATCGAACTTACATCACGATGCGAATGGTTGGGCAGTTTTCCTGATCCGCGGCGCGCCGATCCAGCCCATGTCGTTCCGTGATGTGCTTTTCGAACGCCGTGCTCCAAAGCTGGTGAGCGTCAGCGGAGTAGAGGTCCTGCGAGGAAGCGTGCACGACCAGCAGTTCTTTGCACATAGCGCACTGCCGCGTTACGCCGCCAAACTGTCCGAAGAATGTGAAGTGATGTGCCACGAAGCGAGTATCGCCGTAGCGCCATTTCCGCGCAATTTACGGCAGTAACGAGCGGACGAGGTACTTTGGGAACGATTGGCCAACGGGATTACCAAAGTAATGTATTTGGAGGAGTGTACGGGCTCGCCATCGTTGCTCGGTCACTGCTTGCGCATTCCCAGCCAATCGCGTTGATAAAGGAAGGACAGCGAGAGTAGAGCAACCCCCAGGATCGAAAGTGCAAGAATCCGATAGCCTTGTCCCAAATTGGAAAGGTCGTAGATAAAAACCTTCAGCACCGTGACGACAATCAGTCCCAGCGCACCCCAGCGAACGAAGGGCAGCTTCTTCAGGAAGCCCACGATTACGAGCGCCACGCCTCCACTGAGCCAGATGGCCGACGTTGTCCAGTGCGCGTCCAGAGCCACAGGAATGCTGGCCGCAGATGCGGCAATGGCAGTTACAAACAGGCTCACTTGTAATTCGCCGCGAGCAAAACGCCAGCTTGCAACCAGGAACGCTGCAGCCGCAATTTGAACCACCCACAGGAAAGTCTCGGAATCCAGGATCGTTCCTGCTCCCAGCAGAAACATCAACATGGAAGCTGGAGAGATGAGCAGCAACACGGGGTCACGCTGACGAGCGTACCGGCGTTGGACCAAAATGGGAGCGATCGTAAACGCAGCCAGCAACAGCACAAAGAAGATCGCAGTCTCGATCTGCTCCGGCTTTCGGTAATAGTTCACGAACCACACCAGCGAGACCGCCAGCGCGCCGGCGAAGCTCGTAGCCATCAGTCCGACCCATGGACGAAAGCGTACGGTGAGCACCATCCCGGCGCACAGGACGAGGACATAAGCGAACAGCTCGCTCTCAAGATTGCG
>JAFAUE010000472.1 GCA_019243475.1 Acidobacteriota bacterium
ACAGGCCAGGGCCGCGCTGCTTTCCGGTAATCCGAAAGAAGCTATCCGACTCTTGTCGTCCCACGTTCAAAATCATCCTCAAGATATTTCGGCGCGTTCACTTCTGGGCCAGGCTTACGTAGCTACAGGCCAGGACGGCCAGGCGCAGGAGCAATACGAAAACGTTCTGCGCTCTTCGCCAGAAAACTATTCGGCATTGGCGGGGCTGGGTGAGATATACGAACGTGCGGGCGATTTGACCAGGGCCGAACCACTCCTGGCTCGCGCCGCTGAGCTGAGTCAAGGCGATGCACACATTCGAACTGCATGGGCCGCTGTTCTCGCCCGGCTGCATCGATACGCGGATGCATCTCGCGCGTTGGACGGCGTTCCCGCTCCGACCTCAGTCGATGAAGGGATCGCTTTTTATCGCCTCAAAGCCGCCGTTTCTTTGGGATTGGGCAAGCCTAATCCGGCAGCTTCAGAGATGGAGAAGGCTCTGGCGCTCGCGCCGGCTCAGGTGGGACTTCAAATGGCGGCCCTGGCAGCCGAGCTGCAAGCCGGCCACTGGAAGCGTGCCGAGGCTTTGGCGAACCCACTGTTCGTTCGGACGCATGATGCAAACGTCGGTCTCATGCTGCTTGAGGCCCAACTGGGCAGCGAGGACGACATCCTTCCTACGCTCGAAGCTCTGCGCGCAACCGAATTGCCTGCCGAACAGGAAACACGTTTGCGAGAGCGCATGGCAGAGCTTCTCATTGCCCATGAACATTTTCGCGAGGGCGCCGAGGAACTGCAGAGAGCGCTCGAGCTGCAACCTTCTCGCTCAGATCTGAAGTTCAATCTCGCGCTCGCACAATTTAAAGACGGCAAACTCGAGGAAGCATGGGCCACTGCTGAGGCTCTGCAAAAAAATGCCGACAGCGCCGAACTCGAAGACCTGATCGGGGACATTCAGGAGGCGCGCGGCGACAATCTTGCCTCTGTCCATAGTTATGAAGCCGCAGTGGCTCTGGCTCCGAGCGAAGAAAAATATCGAGTCTCGCTGGCATTGGAACTCATGCGGCACAAGAGCTTTGAACCTGCACGAGTGGTTCTGCAGCAAGCGGAGGAATTGCATCCGGACTCGTGGCGCATTCAGTTTGCATTGGGAATCACCGAATACTTCTCTGGCAGCTTACAGAATGCAATCAAAACGCTTCTAAACTCTGCAGCCATCTCCCCAAACCCCGAGGCGGTTCTAGCCACGATCGGCCAAATTGAAATTGACGAGACCGGAGCACCGGATGAAGCAGCACTGAGAGGCATTTGCGATTACAGCGGTGCGCATCCTAACGCAACAAAGATTCAGTTCTATTGCGCTGCCGTGCGTTTCCACCGTGATTACACGGCGCACGAGACTGCCCGTGCGGAAGAGATCGTGCGCGACCTGAACCTTTCCGTGAAAGCGCTCCCCCGCGAGGCAGCCCCGCATTGCCAACTGGGAAAGGCATATCGATGGGTTCAGCGCTGGCAGGATTCGCTGCGTGAATCCGAGATCTGCGCGCGCCTGGAACCCAACTCTCCCGATGCACACTACCGTCTCGCCCAGATCTACCAGCACCTCGGGCAAGAGCAGCGCTCGCAACAAGAAATGAAGCTATACGAGGAAGCCTCGTCGCGGGTTGCAGATGAAAACGCCCGCCGCGATGAGACCATCAAGACCTTCTTATATTCCATCCAGAACACGCGGCCGTAGAGGCTCCGCCACAGACGCGGCTCTTTTTAAGAAGGTTAGTTGTCACCCTGTCCGCCGGCGACTTGCGGACTCTTCCCCAGGCTGATCATGTTGGCAAACAGACGATAAGCACCGGGCACGCCTTCGGGCAGCTGGCGGTAGAAAGCATACGCGTTATAGATGTACACGCCTTTCCCATAACGGGCATAGACGAGACCGCCCTTCTGCGGTTCTTGTCCGGCATCGTGGGTTTCAAGCAAGGGCTGGTAGTGACCGTCCCACGACTGCAGAAATTTTGAGCCGCGCTCCTCCATCCAGCCGTCGAAGTCTTTCTGCGTAATCCGATTCGGCCAGGAGAAAACAGGGTTGGCGGGATCCAGGATTTCTACTTTGGAATGCTCATCGGTTACTTCTTCCGGGTTAGAGCCCATCTTGTATGGATACGGTCCGTAGTCATGATCATATTCCAGCGTGTTGTACTGCACGATCACTACGCCACCGTTTTTCACGTAATCGAGGAGGCGTGCGTTGTACGTCTTAAGGTCTTCCCGCACCGCGTAGGCGCGGACGCCAAGGACGATGGTATTGAATCGCGATAGATCGCCGCCGGCCAGATCTCCCGACGAAAGAAAGTGAACAATAATTCCCAAATTGGTCAATGACTGCGGTACGTCATCGCCCGCGCCAACGATGTAGCCAACGGTGAGGCCCGGCGCAACCTTCACGTCCACTCCGGTGGTGCGGTATGTAGCGGGCCGATACAGATTGTAGGGTCGCAGGCCCGGATATCCCGTTGTGTGGTAGCCCTCCTTATAGTCTCGCCCGTTGTAGGTAGCGACGGCAGTGAGCGTGTATGGCCTTTGTTGGATTTGCCCGGGCACAACTTGAAATTTGAGATTCTGATCGTCGCCATCTTTCGCAGTTACGAATTGTTGTTGGGCTGCGGTCCAGCCCGAAGGAAGATCGAGTTTGACGGTGCCCTTTGCGGGTCCTTTCACGTTGCTGTGGATCATCACCGACAGATCGAATGCTTTTGCGTTCAGCGGCACGATGCCCGCGATCGGCGAGATCACGACAGAAATGGCTGGAGCTAC
>JAFAUE010000115.1 GCA_019243475.1 Acidobacteriota bacterium
CATGTGCACCGGATAAATAGCGCGCAAATCGTCGAAGCTGGTGACGAGGTCTGCAATCGCGTCACAGATGTTCTCCAGCTCGGTTCCCCAGGATTCCCGCCGATGCGAGGTGATTAATAAAATTCTGCTGCCGTCATCGGGAACTCCAGCGGGCAATGGCTGGTCCGCCATTTTCATATCGACCAGCATCTCCACGGCATCCACCACTGTGTTTCCGGTCGTGACGATTGCGTCTGAGGAAACGCCTTCGCTCAGCAGATTCTCGCGCGCGATTGCCGTGGGAGCGCAGTGCAGGGAAGTCACAACTCCTGCGAGGCGCCGGTTCACTTCTTCCGGAAAAGGATTCAACACATCACGGCTGCGCAACCCAGCTTCCACATGGATGACGGGGACCTTGCGATAAAACGCAGCCAATGCCGCAGCGAATGCCGTAGTGGTGTCGCCCTGAACGATCAGGGCGTCGGGCGAATTTTCCGCCAGCACCGGATCCATCGCATGAAGCACCCGGCAGGTAAGGCTGCTGAGTGTCTGGTTTGGCTGCATCAGGTCTAGGTCGATGTGCGGCGTGATGCCGAAGACCTTCATCACCTGATCGAGCATGGAGCGATGTTGCGCGGTTGAAATGAGAAAAGGCTCGAACTGCGTGCGTCGCTCGTTCAGAGCGGAAATGACGGGAGCCAGCTTGATCGCTTCGGGCCTGGTACCAAAAACCACTCCAATGCGCAGTCGCTTGTTAATCATAAAGTAACTAGGTCCTGCGCGAGTAGGAGTGTTCAAGCTGACGCTCTGGTTGCCACGTAAACAGCGGCTGCCCATGCTTGGTGCTGGAATTATGAATGTGAATTTCTGCTGAAACTTGGCATCAAGAGCAACACTCCTCTTAACGGATTCATCACTACCACGGTGAGTGGCTGCCGAAGCAGGAACTCACGTTCGCGCATGCTGATTGAAGAGCTACTGAAAACCAAAGTGCCTCACGGCTCAAGACGTGTTTCGTCGTCGGCGGGCACGCGGAAGAAGAATTAAAAAAGATGCCACTCAGGCAAACGAACACTCTTCAAGATGAAAAGCCGCAGCTGCAGCCGCGCCGGCTAGCGACAATCCACGAGCTGGCTCCCCGACCAAAGGGTTCGCAGGCAGTTCCCACGTTTGCGGAAGTTAGCGCGCCGCGCAATTGGAATCGCCTGGGCGTGAGCACAGTCCTGCATGTTGCGGCATTAGTGTTGTTGGTACGGTTGGCGGTGTGGCTTCCGCATGGAGCCGCGCAACTGGTGAATCCGCAACGCGAGTCGGTGGTGCTGATTGCTCCCAGCCTGGAGAGACCAGAGCTGGTTAAGCCTTTGCCGCCGCCTCCGCCCCGTCTGCTGGCGCAGCTGCATCAGGAACCCAAGCTTCCGGAACCCACGCCGCAGGTAACTCCAAAGATCCAACCACCGCCGGTGGTCAAGCCGCAACCCGTACCGGAGCCGCCAAAAGTCGCTGAGAACACACCGCCGCCAGAGTTGCCTAAGCCGCCCATTCCAGAGAAGAAGATTACCCAAGGATTGTTCGATTCCGGCAGCTCTGCAAAACCGACGATCAAGGCTCCAGTTCGGGAAGTGCAGACCGGAGGGTTTGGTGACCCGAACGGAGTAGCTGGAAAGTCTGAACAGGATCGCAAGCTCACCGTGGCCTCCGTAGGTGCATTCGAACTTCCTACCGGCCCGGGAAACGGAAATGGCTCCGCGGGCTCTCACGGTAAGGCGGGCGTGGTTGCCAGTGCAGGCTTCGGCGACGGCGTCGCGGGAGCCGGTTCAGGCGATCGAAACTCACGCGGAGCGGTGAGTACAGGCGGCTTCGGTGATGCCACCGCAACTCCAGTGGCGAGCCATCGCACGGTGCATTCCGGCGATGTTTCTCCTGTCGAGATTCTTTCCAAGCCTCGCCCGGCGTACACGCAGGAAGCGCGGCAGCTTGGAATTGAGGGAGAGGTTCTGCTCGACATCATGTTTACCGCGTCGGGAGAGATTCGAGTGCTGAAGGTTGTTCGCGGCCTCGGGCACGGTCTCGACGAGTCGGCGCAGCGAGCAGCTCAACAGATTCGCTTTAACCCCGCGAAACGGGACGGCCAGCCCTACGATTCTGACGCGGTGGTTCACATAGTTTTTGCCCTGGCCGAATGATGTTCCGAATTGGGAGGACTTCAATGTCTCGAGTTCGCAAGTATGGTTTCTTTGCCGTAATTTTCGCGGCCTCTGTGGCGCTTGCTGCGCCCGCACCATCGACCTCGGCGCCGCAGCCGGCAGCCAATAATCCCGTGGTTGACAGCATTTTCTACCAGGAAGCCAAGCTGGTGGAGAACATGCACAAATACACGCCAGTGGTCGAGACCTATATCCAGAACACCAAACCGGATAACGAACTCGGCGAAGTGCCGGTCAATGACAAATATTTTCTAGGTCGCCTCGTCCTCGACAAGCATGGCATCCGCGATAAGAGCTATGACAAGAAGAAGGCTGGCATGTTCTCCCGCGTGCTCGATCGTCTCGACAGCTTTTACAAGATGAACTATCTGCCGCAGGGATTCATGCAGCTTGTTTTCCTCAGCAATGGATTCAACAAGAAGAATTACGACCTCAAGTATCAACGACAGGAATTTCTGGGCGACGTGCGGACGCTAGTCTTTGACGTAGTGCCGCACAAGAAAATCAAAGGCACGCACTTCATCGGGCGCATCTGGGTCGAAGACCAGGAACACAACATTGTCCGCATTAATGGAACTTACGAGCCGCAGCGCAGCGGCAACTTTTACTTTCATTTCGACAGCTGGCGCACGAACATGCAGCCTGGCCTCTGGCTGCCTGCATTCGTTTACACCGAAGATACGGGAGTGAAGTACGACTTGGTACGCCGCATCGATATGAAAGGCCAAACGCGGCTGTGGGGTTACGACCTCAAGCACTCCGGCCAGCAGACGGAATTTACCGACATGCAGGTTGAATCGGTGAAGGATGTTTCCGATCGCAGCGGTGACAGCGCCAATGAAGTGAGTCCGCTGGAGAGCAAGCACAAGTGGCAGCGCGAAGCCGAAGACAATGTCCTGGATCGGATGGAGCGCGCGGGAGTCCTGGCGCCTGCCGGTGAAGTAACCAAAGTACTCGAAACCGTTGCCAACAACCTGGAGATCACGAACAACCTCAACATCGAGCCTGAAGTCCGCTGTCGCGTATTGCTCACCACTCCTCTCGAGTCGTTTACGGTGGGAAATACAATCGTGATCAGCCGCGGCCTGCTCGATGTTCTTCCCGACGAAGCTTCGCTGGCCATGGTTCTGGCGCACGAACTCGCGCACATCGCTCTCGGACACTCAGTGAACACGAAGTATGCGTTCAGCGACCGCCTCATCTTTCCCGATGAGCAAGTGATGCAGAAGGTCAGCATGGAGCGCAACGAAGCAGATCAGGACGCCGCCAACAAGAAGGCGCTCGAGTTATTGGCAAGCTCTCCGTATAAAGACAAACTGTCGAACGCCGGGCTCTTTCTGCGCGCACTCCAATCGCGCTCACATGAACTGAGCTGGCTGATCAATCCTAATTTTGGGAACAAGATGGCTAAGGGCGACGACCTGCTGGTGATGGCGGCGCTGGTGCAGCGGTCGCCGGAACTGAAGCGGGGTGATCCGAAGCAGATCGCAGCTTTGCCCCTCGGAAGCCGAATCAAGCTCAATCCCTGGGACGACAAGGTCACGCTCAAAAAGAGCAAAGCCGAAGCCGTAATGAGCGCGCGCGACAAGATGCCGTTCGAGGTCACGCCGATGATTCCCAATCTGGTCCGTACCTCGCAGCCGCAGAATGAAGTTGCGGAGAATGCGGGCGCTAAAGCGCAATGAGCCTGAGCGAGCCTGTTAGAGGCGCGGCGTGCCCGCGTCTCTAACTCCGGCAGCTCTGTTGGTCAATCCTAAGCAGCACATCTTCAGCTGCATCTTTTTCATCAGAGCTGGAGAGAGCTTCTCGACGCGCCGCTTCGAGCAGAGACGATCATGAAATCGGCTACGTTTAGAAATGTTTTATTGGCATGCTGCCTGGCGGCGCTGATCGGCAGCCTGGTAGGTTGCTTGGCCTTGAGCGGGTCGGGAAGCAGCTCCACTGGTACGGCCAGCCCGCAGAATCCTGGCGTGCCGGTTGGTGGGGCGACACCCGTCACTCCAACGCCTGGGCCAAACAATGGACCCACAGGCGACATAAGCGCAATCAACCACATTATTTTCATGTCGCAGGAGAATCGGTCCTTCGACATGTACTTCGGACATCTGAACGACTATCGCGCGTCGATAGGCCTTCCGACTGACGTGGATGGACTTCCGGCCAACGCCTCTAATCCGGCATTCGACGGAACGATCATTCATTCGTTCCACCTGCAGACGATGTGTGTCGAGAACACCAGCGCAGACTGGGCGACCAGCCACATCGACTTCAATCGCTTCAACGAAACCTCCGACACGCCGACCATGGATGGCTTCGTCGTTCAAGGCGGGGCGGCGGCGATCGGACAGGGAAGTAAGGATACGACCGGCGTGCGGATGATGGGCTATTACACCGCGGCAGATCTGCCCTACTACTACTTCATGGCTTCGCAGTTTGCGACTTCCGACCGCTGGTTTGCCTCGGCGCCGACGGAAACCGAAGCCAATCGCTTGTACCTGGTTGCTGCGACTTCCGTTGGGCACGTGCATCGGCCCACCCAACAAGTAAGTGCGAAGACGATCTTCGATCTTCTCGACACAAAAAACTTTTCCTACAAGATCTATTACCTCGATTCGCATCTAGACACGGAACTGGACGACTTTTCCGGCTTCGTGGCTGCGCACCAGAACAAGTTCTTTCCGATCTCGCAGTATTTCACCGATCTGCAGAATGGAACCCTGCCGCAGGTCTCCTACATAGAACCCGGATTTACCGACGGTCAGGATGAGCATCCCGGATTGGGAAACGACATTCAAGATGGCGCCGCATCCACGGCCAAGATCATCAACGCTTTGATGGCCAGCAGCGCGTGGAAAGACTCGGCATTCCTTCTTGTTTATGACGAGGGGGGTGGATTTTACGATCACGTGCCCCCGCCAACGACTGGAGTTCCCAATCCGGACGGCATACCGCCGCAAGACCTGGTAACGACAAACCCTCCGGATCCCAAGGCCGACTTTACGCGCTACGGATTCCGAGTGCCGGTGCTGGTGGTTTCCCCTTTCACGAAGCCCCACTATGTCTCGCACACAGTGACGGACAGCACTGCGGCACTAAAAATGATTGAGGCTCGCTTTGGCCTGCCCAATCTCAACCGCCGCGATCCGACCGGAGTGGATATGAGCGAGTTCTTCGATTTCAAGAACAAGCCGTGGGCTACTCCGCCGACGCCTCCGGCCCAGCCCACCAGCGGGCCCTGCTACGACGGGCTGCCGTAGGAGGCTCACACGCCTTTTGGTCCCTGAGTCCTCGTCGTTTCAGGGCTTGAGATTCTTTCCCCTTGCGCTTCTACACGACGGCTGGTATGTTCTTGTCGAAGTAGAAGGGGAGCAAAGTGCCAGATTCCAGAATCGAACTCCCACAGGGCACCCTCG
>JAFAUE010000209.1 GCA_019243475.1 Acidobacteriota bacterium
CTCCTGAAAATTGTTGCTGAGGGCGCTCGACTGCGCATGTGGAACCAAAGCCAGGATCTTGAGGGCGATCGGGTCCATCAAGGCAACAGGGATGATGTTGTTGCAGGTTGCCTGCTTGCAAATTGGATTAAAAGCATCCACTGGCCCCGTGCGGCCGGGAATCGTTGCCACGCCCGGAGCATTGGTCGAGAAAATCTGTACGCGACCAGTGCCGTCCGCATTGCCGCTGAAGGGATCGTAGATGTTCGCTTTGCCGCCAGTAATCGCAGCGGTGACGTCGCCATTCCTAAAGGCGTCAGTGGGCAGGAAGAAATTCTGGAACTGCCCACGGATGTCATCGATACGGAGCAGATCGAAGAAGAAGAAGGTTTTGTCCTTGATTATCGGGCCACCGATGGTTCCGCCGTAATAGTTATAGACGGTCTTGGCCAGAGGACTGGGCGCGCCCGTGAAGGTATGTTGGAAATAGGTGCGTGCCTGCAACGCGCTCACGCGGTTGTACTCGTAAAGTGAGCCGTGGAATGCGTTCGTGCCGGATTTCAGAATGACGTTGGTGACCGCGCCGCCGGCGCGTCCGAATTCAGCAGCATAGTTGCTCGTTGTTACATCCACCGTCTGTATAGCTTCCGACGGTGGGACGTAGATCTGAAGAAGTCCTGTGCGTTCGTCGTCATTCACGCCTTCAATGGCGAGCTGATTGAACTCACGCGACTGACCGTTGACTTCGACAGAAAGTGTGTCCTGCGCATTAAAGAAGTCAGAGTGATCGCGGTGCGGTTTGTCAGCTCCGGGTACAAGCGCCAGCAGATTCTGGAAGTTGCGATTTGCGCCGCCGATCGGCAACTCCTGCATTTGGGCGGTTTCGATGTTGTCGGTTACGTCGGCGCGCTCGGTCTTCAGGATCGGCGCGGCACCCGTGACTTCTACCGTTTCGCTGACTGCGCCGAGCTGCATGGCCATATCGATGCGTACGGTGCTGTTTACCTCCAGGCGGACGCTGGTGCGCGTTTCTTTCTTAAAACCCTTAGCCTCGGCGGTTACGTTGTAGTTGCCGGGCGGGAGATCGGGGAAGACGTAGTTTCCGCTGCCGTTGCTCTGGGTGCTGTGCGCAATTCCGGTTCCGGCTTCCGTAATGGTGACTTGCGCTCCAGCGACCACGGCGCCCGAAGCGTCTGTCAACGTTCCTAACAGTGTCCCGTTGACGGCTTGGCCGAAGGCGGCCATGGATAACAAGGACACGCACGCGAAAAGAAGTACAGCGACTCTTTGAGTCTTATGCATTTTTTTTTGCTTTCTCCCGGCAGTTTCGTACAACGAAATTAAGGGGGTTGATACGCGGTTGAGCATGTTCTCTGAGGTGCACAGAGACTGTCAAGAAGATTGAAATAAATCGGTTTAGGGAGGAGTTGGCGAGTGCAGTAACCCGATTTGAAAGTGACTAAGAATCGGGTCGAGGAATTCGAACAACGCTAGTCGAGAAGTCTTGGTACCCAATTGATGGGATCACTCTCTCCTCTCTGTCTGGCAGCATCATTAATAACGGACCCTACGGGCTTTGGTAGTAAAGCTTCATGGCTGATTAGCTTAAGTCATAGAACGATGTTAGTCCGGATGATTGCAAAAATTCTGCGAGCAGGTACATCAGTTCTGCTCGTCCTGATGGTTGCCGTTTCGCTGAAAGCGCAGACGCCCGATGCCGCAGTTCTTCTCGGTCAAGTGCGAGATCAAAGCCAGGCAGCTGTGGCGGCAGCGCAAATCTCGGCAATTAACTCCCTTACCGGGACCAAACGCGCCGTCGTCAGCGATTCCTCGGGTAACTTTTCCATTTCGGGACTCGCGCCAGGCGGGTACAGGATTTCAGCGCACAAGGACGGTTTCGCAGATGTGACTCGAGACCTCACGCTCGCCGGAGGCACGACCGCTCGCATCAATCTTGTCTTGAGCGTTTCAGGACCTCAAACCGAAGTACAAGTCAGCGGCACGGTCGGTCAAGTCAGGACTGACGAGCCGCAGCTCGGGGACCTCCTGAACGCTCAACAGATGCAGGAAACACCTCTGCTGAATCGCCGCATTACCTATCTGCCTTTATTGAACGCGGCGAATCGTCCGGCGATTAATCAAGGCGACGTTTTCATGAATCAGGACCTCTTCACGACCAATGGGTCCGGGCGGCGGCAGACTTCGTGGGTCGTGGACGGCGCGAACGGTAACGACAGCTGGGGACGACAGACAATCTTTACCAACGTCCCCTTGGTCGCGGTCGAAGAAATGACCGTGCTCGAGAATGCTTTTTCTGCGGAGTATGGCGACACGACAGGTGGCGTCGTGAACATGATCACGCGGACTGGCGGGAACAATTACCACGCCGATTTACTCGGCGCATGGCGTCCAAACGGTACTGCCGCGAAACTCTCCGGGTTCACCTCCAACACTGCCACCAGCGGCAACCAGATTGTCTCGGACTCTCTGGGACAACTGTCTGCAGCGATTTCCGGGCCCATTCCGGGAATGCTGGACCGCACGCACTTCTTCTTTGCCGGCGAATACAGCCGCGAAAATAGAGGCTCGCCGGTAACGTCGCCAATAGCGCCCGGCGTATTCGTCGGCCATTACGCCGACTGGATGACATTTTTGCGCCTCGACCACCAGCTAAAAGCCGGCAACACGTTGTTTCTCCGAACCGATACCGACAGCTTTCATGACACCGATCCAAATGGCGCGGTCGGTGGAAACAACCTGGCCACGGTGGACCGTATCTTCCGCCGACGCACATACAGCCTTGAACTTGGGGATTCAGCTGTGCTGTCGTCGAATCTGCTGAACGATCTTCATGCGCAGTTCCAACTGGCATCGCCGGTCACGGAGTTCGACCCTGTGGTATTCGGAACTCAGTTTGTTGTTCCCATTTCGACTGGGGGGACGTTCACTTCAGGAACATCGCAGTCGGCGCTTCTACTGAATCGACAATATGGCTTCAGCGACACCCTTGCAGCATCATGGGGAAAGCAGCAGGCAAAGTTCGGCGCAGAGGTTTTGCACGCACACAATGGCGGCAACAGTAAGGAATTTGGCGGGCCCATCTTCCTGGGGCAGCTCACCTATAACACCTGCACCCAGCCGCTAACTGCGTGCGAGAGCGCAGCGTTCCTGAATAACCTCGCCAACGTTCGCACCTACACCCAGAGTTTCGGCATTGGCAATTACACGGTGGACGACACGCTCTGGGCGCTCTTTGCTCAGGATGACATTCACATCCGGCCAAACCTGACGTTCAATCTTGGACTGCGCTATGACCAGCAGACATTTACCGATGCTAGAAAAAACTTTTCGCCACGCGTGGGTTTTGCTTACGACGTAAGTGGTCGGGGAAGGACAGTAGTGCGAGGCGGATACGGAATTTATTACGCGCAAGTCGTGGATAACTCGCAAGCCAATTACGCGCTTTCCGGTCCGACAGGTGTGTTTAACTACACCGCCGGTCCAGGCCAGATTGGATTTCCGACCAGCGTCTCGGCCGTTCCTTTGCCGGCATTCCCAGCAGGTGCAGTTGCTGCGGTGCGAAGCCTCTATATCCGCCCCGGGCGCGCGACTCTCTACAACCAGTTCTTTCCCGTTTCAGAACTCATCGGATACCCTAACGCACTGCTGAATCCCTATTCCCAGCAAACCACCATCGGCATTCAGCACGAGCTCGGTGCGGGTTGGGTGCTGAGCGCTGATTACTTGTGGTCTCACACCATTCATGTTGTGAGACCGCTCGACGTCGACCCACCCTCGGCGTTCGTGCGCACCGCTCAGGGCCAAACGCGCAGTGCGCAAGCCGCGAACTGCACGCGTCCAATATGGACGGCGTTTTATGCCGCCGCGGGACGAACCTGTAACCCAAACGCCGCGAATCCGCCGCAACCGGCCTATTCCGTGATTCAAACCGATGTCAATGATGGATGGGTCCAGTACAACGCGCTCGATGTAAACCTGAGCCATCACTTCACGCACTTCGCCACACTCGCCAGTTACGTCTATTCCCACGCTATCGATAATGTGGACCCGGATGTGCCCGGCCAGAATCCAAACGACCCTAATTTCACCGGACTTGAGGAAAAAGGAAACGCAATATTCGATCAGCGCCACCGGTTTGTGCTGAGTGGAACCTATACCGGACCGCTGGGAATCCATCTGGGAGGCGTCGCAACCATTGCTTCAGGACTGCCTTTCAACTTTGTCACCGGCACCACGAACAGCGGCGACAATGGAGCCACCACAGATCGTCCGGTCATTAACGGCGCGGTAGTTGGACGCAACGCGGGTAGAGGACGCGCGATCTATGATGTCTCGCCGTTCCTCGAGAAGGATTTCGCTCTCAAAGACCGCTTGCACATCCTGGGCCGGGTTGAGGCCTTCAACGTTTTCAACCATCCCAACTTTGTCGGCTACAGCGGAACTTATGGCAACGGCGCCTCCCCAGGACCGGGCTTTGGCCAGCCGCTCACGGGAATAACCAACCAGTTGCCCGCACGGTCGCTGCAGTTCTCCGTTCGAGTGCAATATTAAGGACCGGGTGTGCCCACATCGGTTGTCGAAACGAATGACTTAAATGAATGAAATGACTACAGGTTTGCTCACGTGATACCAAGTGTGTTACAAGCCGAGAATGCGCAATTGGGTGCGCGAGCGAATGCGGCGCAAAAGCCGGAAGACTAAGAACGAGTCGGAATCGACCGGCAAAGTGGGCCAGGAGAAACCCGCTGTTACCGCTGGCCAACCTGCTCCGCTGCAACCGTCCTACTATCGTGACGACGAGTCGGCCTCCGGCGAGGATTCCGGTCAGGCACCAAACGACTCGTCTTCGCCAGCAACGGGAACTGAGCGCATGCAGATCGTCACGCAGCCAGAGTCTCCCAGCGCTCCACCGGCTCCGCCGGAAGAAATCCTAAGGCAGCCGGCGGCGCCTGCGGCTGGTCCGGTCTCCATCGTCCAGGAGAAGCGCGCCCCGCGCGGTGTGGTGGTGCTTGCGATTGGACTGCCCGGATCGGGAAAGACCACCTGGTTCAAGCGTCGTGGAGTAACGCCGCTCTCCAGCGACCTGCTGAGAACGATTCTTTTTGATGACATCACTGAGCAACGCTGGCAGGGACTGGTTTTTTCTACCCTTCGGTCTCTACTGCGGGCACGCCTGATTGCCAAGATGCCGTGGAACTATGTGGACGCCACCAACCTCTCTCCTCACGAGCGCAAGCAATGGGTGAAAATGGCGCGTAGCTTTGGATACGAAGTTCAGGCTCTGTTCTTCGACGTTCCGGTGGAAGTCTGCATGGACCGCAACCGGCGGCGGGAGCGCATGGTTCCCGAAGACGTAATGCGACGTATGGCGGAAAAGCTGCGGGCGCCATCATTTAAGGAAGGTTTCTCCAAGATCGTGGTAGTCCGCGTGAAGAAGCCGGGCGGGCACCACGGGAGCGAACGCCTGCAGTAGTGCGTTGACCGCCTAAAACCTGCATCATAGAATCGTTGTGAGCAGTAGCCGTCACGTCCGAGTTTTTCTGGCGGCCCATTCTGAAGACTGCCCCCTCGTTCAACGGCAGGACAGCTGACTCTGGATCAGCATATCGGGGTTCGAATCCCTGGGGGGCAGCCAATCTTTGCAAGTATCCTGTGCAGGATTGTGACATCGGTCACAACTGTATTGCGATATCCGCGTTACACTGCCCGCTGATTTATTATGTTCCGCTGACATTGCGCTGCGAACAATGCGGTGTGCTCGCGGCCTTTCATTGCGGATGAATCCCGCGCGCGATTCAAGCGGGACGTGAGGCTTCGTTGCAACCCGCCCGAACGGCCACATTGGCTGCTTTTCTCTCGCTGCTAGGTACAGCAAGCCATTCTTTGGCGCAGACTGTGCGGCAGACCCCGAGCATTTTTGCTCCTGATTCAACCCCGGCGCTGCACATTTATCATCTTTCAATTTTTGTGCTGGGGGTAACAGGCGGAATTTTTGTGGTTGTCGCCAGTCTGCTGGTGTACGTAATCGCACGTTACCGCGCACGCGGCCCAGCCGATGACACTGAGCCTGCACAGGTTTATGGCAGCGCCCAAATTGAACTTGCATGGACGGTGATACCTGTCCTCATCGTCCTCGTGTTGTTCTTAACTACCACGCGGGTGATTCTCGCTGTTCAGGACGCGCCGAAGCCTCCAGCGGCGGTGGAAGTTACGGTGACCGGACATCAGTTCTGGTGGGAATTCCGATATCCCAAACTTGGCATTGTGACCGCTAACGAACTGCATGTGCCAGTCAGCGATGCTCGTTCGTCGAAGCCGACATACTTGCGGTTGCTGTCAGCGGATGTTGTTCATAGCTTTTGGGTACCAGCGCTGAACGGAAAAACTGATCTTATTCCGAACCGGGTCAACGAAACCTGGATCGACCCGCAACATACCGGACTTTATGTAGGACAGTGCGCTCAGTATTGCGGGTTGGAGCATGCGCGAATGCTGCTGCGCGTGTATGTTGACTCGCCCGCAGATTTCCAAAACTGGGTAAGGACCCAGCAGTCCGTTGCGTCGCAACAGGCCGGCGTTTCCGCGGGAAGGGAAGTGTTCGAGTCGGAAGCCTGCTCCAATTGTCACACCATATCCGGAACAAGTGCTGACGGTGCTTTCGGTCCTGACCTGAGCCATCTGATGAGCCGAGCTACGATCGCGTCCGGCGCTGCGCTCAACACGAGACAGAATCTGCGGGCCTGGATCAAAGATCCTGATTCACTGAAGCCAGGCTGCCTTATGCCTGCCATGAAATTGACCGATCGGGAGATCGATCAGGTCGTGGATTATCTCTCAACGTTGCAGTAAGAGGGGAGCAACATCGGATGTCGGACACCACACTTCCGATTGGTTCAGTCGAGTCGTTCGACGAACGTCATCCCAAACTGTGGCTTGAGACACTGCACGACTGGGTGGTGACAGTCGATCACAAGAAGATCGGGCTGATGTATGTGATGTATGCCCTGCTATTCCTGGTAGTAGCAGGAATAGAAGCGCTGCTGATGCGCGTACAGTTGGCCGTTCCTCATAACGACTTTCTCTCGCCTGAAACCTACAACCGGCTATTCACCATGCATGGAACGACGATGGTCTTCCTCATGGGGATGCCCCTCATTGCAGGAATCGCGAACTACCTTGTCCCGTTGATGATCGGCGCGAGGGATATGGCGTTTCCCAGACTGAATGCATTCAGCTTCTGGTTAACTGCCTTCGGTGGGCTTCTGTTGTATTACAGCTTTGTCGGAGGCCAAGGCCTTTATGGCGCAGGCAGCGCGCCAGACGTGGCTTGGTTCGCCTACGCGCCTCTTACTGAAAAGGCTTTCTCGCCGGGCCACGCCACGGACTATTGGGCTTTGGCCATCATCCTGACCGGTTTTGGCAGCGTCGGCTCAGCGGTCAACATTATTGCTACGACGATCAGCATGCGCTGCCGCGGAATGACCCTCTTTCGCATGCCCCTGCTCGTCTGGCTAAACCTTGTGGTCGCATGCCTGATCCTGGTCACGATCACTCCACTGACCGCTGCGCAAATCATGCTGGAGATTGACCGCTATCTCGGCGGTCACTTCTTCGACACGCAAGCCGGTGGCTCCGCCGTCATCTGGATTCATTTCTTCTGGATCTTCGGCCACCCCGAGGTGTACGTCCTGGTGTTGCCTGCCTTTGCCATTGTCAATGAAGTAATTCCTGTTTTTTCGCGCAAGGCGATCTTTGGCTATCCCGCAATGGTGGCCGCCTCGGTAGGGATTGGGTTCATCAGCCTTGGCGTTTGGGCGCACCACATGTTCACCGTGGGAATGACATCCTTCTCGAATGCGTTTTTCACGATCTCAACCCAACTGGTTGGCATCCCGACCGGCATCAAGATTTTCAATTGGCTGGCCACAATGTGGGGCGGCAAAGTGCGCTTTGCAACGCCCATGCTTTTCTGCACAGGATTTCTCTTCCAATTCCTCGCTGCCGGGCTTACTGGAATCATGCTCTCCATCGCCCCGTGGGACTGGCAGTTACACAATTCCTATTTCGTCGTTGCACATTTTCACTATGTACTCGTGGGGGCAATTGTCTTCTGCGTCTTCGCTGGATTTTATTATTGGTACCCGAAAGTGACGGGCAGGATGCTCAATGAGACGCTGGGTAAATGGCATTTCTGGCTGTTCCTCATTGGCTTTCACGTCACGTTCGACTTTATGCATATCCCTGGTCTGCTCGGCATGCCGCGGCAGATATACACCTACGAACCTGGTCGAGGCTGGGAGATTTGGAACATGATTGTCTCGCTCGGCGGTGTTATACAGGCGATTGCGGTGCTGATCTTCGTTTGCAATATGGTTTGGTCCTACTTCCGCGGGCCTATTGCCGGCGCGGATCCCTGGGATGCATGGACGTTGGAGTGGACGACAACCTCGCCCCCTCCACTCTATAACTTCGCCAGCGACCCCATCGTCAGCAGCCGACGCCCACTCTGGGACCTCAAGCATCCCGAAGATCCCGACGCAAGTTACGAGTGAGG
>JAFAUE010000432.1 GCA_019243475.1 Acidobacteriota bacterium
AGCTACAACACGGCGACCAGATCACCGTTGGCGGCTCGGTTTTCGCATTCGTGAACCGTGATGAGGCCCCGCGCCCCTATCGCGCTCAGGCGGAGTTCGAGGACGAATCCGAGATCGAGGGCAAGACCACCGTCCTAAAAGAAGAAGACCTGCTGTTTCTGAAATCGGAAAAAATCACCGCCGACTTCGACGGCGGCAACCGGCTCGCGCGTGACTTAAATACCCTGCTGGTGATCTCAAAAAACATCAGCAAGCTGCGCGACGGCGAGGGGCTCGCCTGGGAGCTGCTGGGCATGATCTTCGACGTGATTCCCGCTGATCGTGGCGCTTTTCTTACGTTCGATGGCGCCCCCGATCAAATCCAGTGGTCGGTGGCATGGGACCGCAAGCGGGGACCGGGACATCCGGTGCGCGTCAGCCGCACGGTTGCTTCGCGGGTGGTTCGCGGACAGAGCGGACTCATGATCAACGATGTGGCCAGCAACGCCGAGCTGCGCAAGAGTTCCGCATTTGCCGACTTACCCGTACATGCCTTGCTCTGTGTGCCGCTAACCGTGAACCATAAGATTGCCGCCCTGATCTATCTCGACACGCAAAATCCAAGAATTCGCTTCGACCTGGATCACCTGCAAATGCTTACCGCAATCGCCGGCCTGGCCAGCCTCGCGCTCGACAACATCTCCTATCTCGAGGCGCTGAAGCGTGAGAACCAGGAGCTGCGCACGCAAATCCGGGTCGAGCACAACATGGTCGGAGCGAGCGCGAAGATTCGCGACGTCTTTGAGTTCATCCGGCGAGTCGCGCCGACTGACTCCACCGTCTTGATTACGGGCGAGAGCGGTACCGGGAAAGAGCTTGTCGCCCGCGCGCTGCACAGCAACAGTTCCCGCGCCAACGGCCCATTTATTCCCATCAACTGCGCGGCCATTGCCGAAAACTTGCTCGAGAGCGAGCTCTTCGGACACGAAAAAGGCGCGTTTACCGGGGCGGTCGCGCAAAAGAAAGGCAAGATAGAGCTGGCCGAAGGCGGAACGCTGTTTCTGGACGAGATTGGGGAACTGGCGCTGCCGTTGCAGGCCAAGCTGCTGCGGGTGCTGCAAGAGCGGGAGTTTGAGCGAGTCGGCGGCACCCGGCCAATCAAGATCAATCTGCGGCTGGTTGCGGCCACGAACCAGCAGCTGGAAGAGCTTGTGGAAGAGGGCAAATTCCGCAAGGACCTCTTTTATCGGCTGAATGTTGTGTCCATCAAAGTGCCGCCGTTGCGCGACCGCCGCGAAGATATCCCCACCCTGGCCGAATACTTCATCGATAAAGCGGCCAAGAAATGCAACATGCACACAAAAATCCTGCCGGAAGCGACTCGCGTGTGCCTCAGCAATTACGACTGGCCGGGAAACGTTCGAGAGCTGGAAAATGCCATGGAACGGGCGCTGGTGCTGGGCTCGTCCGATTCCATTTTGGTCGAAGATCTGCCCGAAGCTATTTCGGAAGCCACGCCGCCCGCCGGTATGCCGGTCACGAAATATGCCGGGGCGATGAAGGACACAAAGAGGCAGGTAATCCTGCAGGCCTTGCAGGAAGCGAATGGAAGCTATCTGGAGGCGGCCAAGCTGCTTGGCCTCCATCCCAATTCGCTGCTGCGGCTGATTCGCCGGCTTGATTTGAAACTCGAAGCCAAGAGGGTTTCGGGTTAGATACACCCGATCGATCCCGGCCCCAGCGGACCGACGTCAAGAAGCTAGAGCACCACGGCCGCAGTCATCCTCGGAAACTCTGGAGCACTCCTCACGTTGTCTCCCTGTAAAAGATGGCGACGCTCATGCCCGGAGATGATCTCCAGTCCTGTGCCTACGGTAAAGCGAATGCCGCGGATGAATGGGTTTTTGAAGCGAATGCGATTGACGTTGCAGCCGGCTGCGCGCCGGACAACTTCGCGCGCTTTCTCATTGCTGCGGAGGAAACGATCGAGCACCGTGGTCGGGACCTGGGAGTTTGGACGAATTTTTTTCGGCGCCGGCGCGCGTTTTGTCTGCGGGGAAGGCTCAATAAAGCTGCGGATAAACCATCGGGAAAACCATCCCGGAGCGATGCTCTGGACCGCATCACCGGATTCGCCTTCGAGCGCAGCCGCAATGGCATCGAGGTAGAGCTCGTTGGCGATGGCGAGATGTTCCAGGCACTGGCCAATGCTCCAGGCGCCGGGAGCAGGTTGCCAATTCAGCTGCTCGAGCGTGAGCTGCGCCGCCAGGCTTTTTGCCCGCTGATCGTTTGCTTCGAGCTCACGAATTAGGCGTTCCGGCCAAGGGGTAATCATTTGTGCCGGCGCTGCCATAGCGAAAGTATAGGCGTGTCGGGTGCCTCTGATGTGCGAAGTCCGGCGCTCGGCATTCAGCATTCAGCTTTCAGCTAAGGCGACGAGTGGAAGGATCGAATGTTTTTACTTGTAGCTTGGACGCCAGCCAGAACAATGCCGCCTGCGTTGCGGTTGGGGAAGCTGGCACTGCGTCTGGGCCCAAGGCTAGAATTTCTTCAACATGGATCGGCTCTTTCAGGATTTGAAATTCTCTGCTCGTACCCTGCGGAAGTCGCCAGGCTTTGCGCTCATAGCGATCGTCACGCTCGCTCTCGGAATTGGCGCCAATACCGCGGCGTTCAGCGTGATTGATGCGGTCCTCCTGCGCCCTTTAGCCTATCCCGAATCGGAACGACTGGTGCAGGTGTACGAAACTGACTCGGCCCACGGAGTCTCGCACGGACCGATCTCGGCCTATAACTTCTCCGAGTGGCAAAACCAGGCTAGTGCGTTTGAGCACATGGCCGCCTACGAATTCGATAGTTTCAATTATTTGGCCGGGAACACAGCCGAACGCATGTCGGGAGTTATGGTGAGCGCGGACTTCTTTCGCGTGCTTGGAGTTCAACCCGCCTTGGGCCGCGATTTTGCATCACGAGAAGATTCTGCAGGCAAAGCCCATGCGGCGATTCTGAGTTATGGGGCCTGGCAGCGCAGATTCGGCGGTCGGCGCCAAATCATCGGGCAGAGCATGACGATAAACGGCGAGCCGTTCACCATTGTGGGTGTCATGCCGGCAAACTTTACGCCCTATCCAGACCGCAGTACCGAGATCTGGGCGGTGCCTGCGTTTGTGCTCAGCAAGCTGAGCCGTGGACATCACGGTTTGTTCACCATCGCGAGGCTGCGGCACGGAATACCTGTGAGTCAGGCGCAGTCGGAGATGGATACGATTGCCCGGCGTCTTGCGAAGGACTATCCCAATACCAACGCTACTTCCGGCGTCCTTCTCGTGACGCTCGTCGATGAGGTGGTGGGCGGTTCGCGCGCGATGCTTGTGCTGCTAGCAGTGTTAGTCGGCATCCTGCTGGTGATCACGTGCGCGAATCTGGCGAGTCTCCTTTTAGGAAGGATCATCTCCCGGCAGCAGGAGGTCGCCATTCGCCTTGCGCTCGGCGCGAGTCGACAGCAGCTAGCGAGACAGGTGATTACAGAAAGCTTGCTCATCGCAATTACCGGCGGCCTCTGCGGCTTGCTGTTGGCCTACTGGGCGGTGCCCGCACTCGTTGCTACATTCGGGCGCTTTATTCCGCGCTCCCAAACCATCACCGTGAACAGTTCGGTTCTGTTGTTCTGTGCGCTGACGACAATCCTCTGCGGCATTGCTTTTGGACTGGCTCCGGCTTTCACTGGAGCGTCTTCAGCTTTATATAGCGTTGCCAGCAACCGTTTCGCCGTAGTCACCAAGGGAAGCGGACGCTTCCCTTTGCGCCGCTCCCTGGTAACTCTCGAGGTCGGCCTTGCTTTGGTGCTGATGATTGCGGCCGGAGTGCTGTTTAAAAGCATGTGGTTGCTTTACCGCGTGAATCCCGGTTTTGACCCGGAACAAGTGTTCACCTTCCGCATTCAAGCGCCCGCAGCGCAATATGCCAGTGACTCGCAGCGAGTTCAGTTCTTTGAAGCTTTGCTGGATCGATTGACGACACTGCATGGCGTTCGCTCGGCAGCCAGCGTGAGCGACCTGCCATTCAGCGGATCTCGCAGCAGTGGGTCCTTTGAAATCGCAAACCTCACTTCCAATGGGCCGGGAATGTTTGCGGATCATCGCACCGTGTCCCCTGACTATTTTCGGACGATGGGAATCCCGCTTCTCAGCGGGCGAGAATTCACTACGGCGGACAACGCGGAGAACGCGCCGGTCGCAATCGTCAATGCCTCGCTGATTCACAAGTACTTACCGGAGCGAAATCCGCTGGAGCAGCAGTTGGTTTACGACCACAAGAAATACCGTATTGTCGGCGTGATCGGTGACGTGAAGCACGAGGACCTGACTGCTGCAGACATCCCGGAACTCTACATCCCGCTCGGCCAGGCGGAATCGCCGCCGTGGACGTTCATTACGGTGAAGTATGACGGCAGCGCTGCCACAATGAGCAATGAGATTAGGCGAGCCGTCGCGCAAGTCGCAGCGCAACAGCAGATCTATTCGGTACGTACGATGGATGAGCGGCTTTCCACGTGGTTCGCGCCGCGCCGCTTCAGCGCAACGATATTGGGCCTGTTCACTGGGCTGGCATTAATGCTTGCGGCCGTCGGAATTTATGGCGTCATCAGCTACTTCGTCGCGCAGCGTACGCGGGAATTTGGGGTGCGCATGGCGCTGGGCGCTAGCGCGCGCGATGTGCTTGGTCTGGTGTTGCGGCAAGCGGCAGCACTCACGGCAGCGGCGGTCGCCGGAGGACTTGCGGCATCGTTCGTGACCAATCGGCTGCTCTCCTCCATGCTCTTCGGAGTAACGAAAGCTGACCCATTCGCCATCTTCGTAGCCGTGCTGGCACTCGCCATGGTCGCGCTCGCAGCAGCTTACCTACCGGCCCGCCGCGCCATGAATGTTGATCCGATAGTAGCGTTGCGGTACGAGTAACTTGTGCAGCTCACAATGCGATCAGCGACCGGCTCACTCCGGCTGTGGTTCTGACATCTAAAGGCACTCATGGCCAGTTCCCAGCAAGTTTCGGAACAGACCGTTAAGCCCAAAGGCAAGCACGGGACCGTGCTTATCATCGACGACGATGAGCAGCATCTGAAGATCTATTGCTGGATGCTCCAGCGGCAGGGTTATGAGTGTCTGCCCGCATTAGTTGGAAGCACGTCGGTAGACCTTCCCGAAACGAAAAAAGTTTGCCTTGCACTGCTCGACTACCGTTTGAAAAGTTCGCTCACGGCAGCCGACGTGGCGGAGCGCCTGAAAGTGGACTTTCCCAAGATCCCAATCGTCATCCTCTCGGAACTGCCGTGGATGCCCCAGGACGCGCAGGCTTACGCCCAGGCTTTTGTCCATAAAGGCGAGCACGAGCGGCTTTTCGAGACAGTTGCAAAGTTCTGCGCCCAAAGCACATAGGCGGTCCCTCCCTTGGGTGCATGGCGCATCTTGACACCGGCATGCCACTTTGAGATAAATCCTTCCACGCCGCCGTTGTTCTATTCCTGAACGAACGATGCGCTCGGAGGCCCCTATTTCTCGCGAAGCGCGCAGAAACGAAGATTCCTCCTCATCGGCTACGGCCCAAACTGTCGCTCCCGATTTCAGGTCGATATTCGAGGCCTCGCCTCTGGCCATCGTCTCGTACTCACTCGATCGCCGTGTGCGCGCCTGGAACCCAATGGCGGAACGTCTTTTCGGGTGGAAGGCGCATGAGATCATCGGCGAAATCGTTCCCGTTCCTGAATCGGAAATGCAGCAATGGCGCGAGCTGCACGAAAACCTGGCCCAGGGCAAACCTTTCATCAATGTTGAAACTCGCCGCCTGCGAAAAGATGGCAGCGTATTTGACGTGATCGCGTCCGGAGCTCCCACTTACGACTCCGCGGGACAAGTGAACGGTTTCATTTCGGTCCTCGGGGACGCGAACCAGGTGTTGCGCATCGAGCGTGCACTGGAAGCCAGCGAACAGCGACGGCTACTGGCCTTGCAAGCCGCCGAGATGGGCAGCTGGTCGTGGGACCTGCAAACCAACATCGTCGATTGGGACGCCACCTGCAAGTCCATTTTTGGCATGCCGCAGACGACGCCCGCCGTGAGCTTCGAGAATTTCTTCCAGTTGTTGCATCCTGAAGACCGGATGGCGACGCGCGATGCAGTCTTGCGAGCTGTTACTGAGCGGCGCGATTACGACATGGTTCACCGCGTGAACTGGCCGAACGGCGAAGTCCATTGGATACGCTGCAAGGGAAGACTCGACTCAAAATCGAGCCCCCGCTGCCTTGTCGGAGTTTCGGTGAACGCTGACTGGATCAAGAGAAACGAAGAGCTTTTTCGGGCCAAGGAACGGCTTGACGCGGCGGCGCAAGTTGCCTTTGAGCTCTCCCATGAAATCAACAATCCTATGGAGATCCTCTGCAACACGCTGTATTTGATCCAGCATGAAATGGGCGAGGGACACTACGCGGTGCAAGCGGCCAATGAAGCATTCAGCCGAGTCTCCGCAATCAGCCGGCAGTTGCTTGCCCTGCATGCAAGTCCAGGCTCCGTGGAGCCGGTGAACCTCGCCATGATCGCCAACCAGGTGATCGAGCAGTTTGCGAGGAAAGTGCAGGCAAAGTCAGTGACGGTGGAGATGCAGCTCTCCACGCTCGAAACCCTTGGCTCCTATACGAACATTCGTCACATCTTTACCCGACTGCTCGAGAACGCGTTGGATAGCATCGGGTCGAACGGACGACTTGTGATCAGAGTTCACGTTGCCAGGGATTGGTCGTGCAGCGAAGTGCAGGGTGTGAAAATTCTGGTTGCGGACAATGGTCCGGGGATTAGTGAAGACCTGCAGAGGAAGTTGTTCGGACCCTTTGTCTCGACCAAGACGACGAAAGGCGCCGGCTTGGGACTTTGGGTTTGCAAGACGCTCGCAGCTAAGTGTGGCGGGTCAATCCGCTTGCGCAGCAGTACGAAACCCGGGAGAAGCGGTACCTGCGTCTGCGTGTTCCTGCCTGAAGGAAGGCCGCAACCCACCGCGTCGGCAAACGCCAAAGAAGTCACGCCGCAGGCGACACCTCTATCCAGACGACGACAAGCGCGAGCCGGTGTTGCAGGAGCCCCGGCGGCTGCCATGTAACGTTCAAACGGATTCGCGCTCCTGACTCTCGATTCACAACTTTAGAAGGAGACCGGTCGCCCCCGGCCGGGTGTTCGGTGTTGCCATCGTGAAGTTGAAGCGCAATCAGGAGCGTTTCAGGGTGCGAAGAAACACCCGGGCGAGGGCGCCCGGTCTCCTGCTGCCGGGGCGCCCGTCTCCCGATGCGATGCTCTTTAGCGCTTCGCTGTGCCGCGCGCCATCTTCTTCATCTTGCGCTTCGTAGAACCGCGGGGCGTGGTGCGCTTGGCTTTGGGAGCGGCCTTCTTGCGGGCCGCGCGTTTTGCTTTCTTGCGATCTTCTCGGCTGAGCTTCTTCGTGTTTGCCATGTGAGTTGATGGTAAAGGAGGGAATTGGGAATCGGCAATGCAGTACCGGCTGTCGGCTTTCAGCTCTCAGCGTTCGGCCAGCCACCCTTTTCTTCGGAAGACGCTCATCGAGAATTTCTCGACCGTATCGATGTCAAGAGCACGCGGTTTTCGGCAATCACGGCAGCTGGCCGAACGCCGACTGCCGACCGCCGACCGCCGACCGCCCCCTCCTCACACCCTCTCGAGCTGCGCAAACTTCTCCACTAACTTCTTCAGTCCATGCTGAGGAAACTGCACGGTGATCTTGGCGTCCTCGCCGTCGCCTTCGCGGCGATAGACTGTGCCTTCGCCATACTTGGGATGACGCACACGCTGGCCTGGACGAAATCCGCGTTTTCCTTGAGTTGCGGGAACTTCGATCTTCGGGCGCGAGAACTTCTTCCCGCGCGAAGCGAAGAATTCGGCTATGTTGTCGATCGACTGATACTGCGCGGAGCCTGCGGCGCGTTTGGTCGAGTAGGGTTTTTCCTGACCGAGTGAGCCGCCGAAGCGCGCCCTTGCCGAGACAGTCTGATCTTCGTCTTCGTAGCTGTAGTGCCGGTCGGCGTACTGCTCGGTGAACGACGGCTCCTGCGTACGGCGGCGCGAGCTTCCGCCAATTTCTTCCAGCAACTGCGGCGGAATCTCTTCCAGGAAACGCGAGGGCACACTGGCTTCGGGCAGATCGCTGCCGTAGCGGCGGCGATAGCAGGCGCGGCTGACGGTGAGCGTGTCCATGGCTCGCGTCATTCCGACATAGCAAAGCCGGCGCTCCTCTTCCATGTCGTTGGGATTGAGGAATGTGCGCGAGTGCGGGAACAATCCCTCTTCCATGCCGACCAGAAAGACCAAGGGAAACTCAAGCCCCTTAGCGGAGTGCAGCGTCATCAATGTGACACGCGAGCCTTCTTCGTACTGGTCGGTGTCGCTGACTAATGCCGCGTGATCGAGAAACTCGCCCAGAGTCTCCGCCCGGTCAGAGGCGTCGCGGGCGGCATTGACCAGCTCCTGCAGATTTTCAATTCGGGAATAGGATTCCGGAGTCGCCTCTTCCTCAAGAACTTTCACGTAGCCAGTGCGGTCGATGAGAAATTTGATCACTTCGGGCAAAGTAGCGGCGGCGCCGGGAGCGCGGAAGCCCTCGACGGGCGTGACTCCTGCTGGTTCTTCCGCCTTCGGCGAGCTGTCGGCTGCGGACAGGTCTTCGAAGGAGTCGCTGGGCACAGCTTCCTCGGCGAACAACTCATGCTGTTCGTTTAGACCGAAGTCGAATGCAGTGTCGTCAGTATCGACAGCCCCGGGCGGCTGTGCCGCGTCAGCTTCGGGCCGATTGCTGATTGCTGATTGCTGAGCGCCAACTTCCCCCGCCAGTTTCTCGACAAATGTTCCCCCGAGCATCGCGCGCGCGTCGTCGATGATCTGCCGGAAGTCCGACAGCGCCGCGACGGCGCGGGCCGGCAGCAGTTTCTGCGCGATGGCCTGTTCCATGCCGTTCCACAGGCTGGCGCCGGTTTCGAGAGCAATGCGCTCCAGCGTCTCCATCGTGGTTTTCCCGATGCCGCGCGCTGGCGTATTCACCACGCGCATGAACGCTATCGAGTCGTCAGGGTTCTGGATGAGCTTCAAGTACGAGATCATGTCCTTGATCTCGGCACGTTCGTAAAAAGAGAAGCCTCCCACGACGTTGTACTTGAGCCCATACCGGCGCAGCGCTTCTTCAAAGAGCCGAGATTGCGAGTTAGTGCGGTAGAGAATGGCTGCTCGCCTGGGCTCGTCGCTCTCGCTCGGTTCGCGCAGATAACGGGCTATGTAGTCGGCGGCGAAGAGCGCTTCGTTTTCACCGTCCGGCGCTTCGTAGTAGTAGATCGGCACGCCGCCTTCGCGGTCCGTCCACAGAGTCTTGCCTTTGCGCTGCTTGTTGTTGCTCACCACGGCTGAGGCCGCTTCGAGAATCGGCTGGGTGGAACGATAGTTTTGCTCCAGCCGGATGATTTTCACTTCGGGAAAATCGCGCTCGAATTCGAGGATGTTGCGGATGTCGGCGCCACGCCAGGAATAGATCGATTGGTCTTCGTCGCCGACCACGCATACGTTGTGCGCCTCGCCGGCCAGCAGCTTCATCAGCTCGTACTGCGGACGGTTCGTGTCCTGATATTCGTCGATCAGCAGATAACGATAGCGGTGGTTGTAGCGCGCGCGGACCTCGGCCGAACTCCGCAGCAGGCGCACGGCTTCGAGCAGCAGGTCGTCGAAGTCCATGGCGTTGGCCTTGAGGAGCTCGCGGCGGTAGATCTCATAGACGTGGGCCACGCGCTCGGTTTCGGGATCGCGCGAGTTGAGGTAAACCTCCTGCGGATCGAGCATGTGGTTCTTCGCCCAGGAGATTCGCGCGAGCACCGAGCGCGGCGTGACCTGCTTGTCGTCGATCCCAAGCCGCTTGATCGCCGCCTTGACCAGCGATTGCTGATCAGCCTCGTCGTAGATGGCGAAGTCCTTCGTGAGTCCCTGATTGCCGATGCGCATGGCTTCGATGTCGCGGCGCAGCAGGCGGACACAGAAGGAATGAAAGGTAGAAATTCGCGGCTGGGCGATGGAAATGTGCCCGACCAGTTTGCTGACGCGTTCTCCCATCTCGGCGGCAGCTTTATTCGTGAAAGTTACCGCCAACACGGAGTCGGGAGCGACGCCGTGGTCTTCGATCAGGTGGGCAATGCGATGGGTGATTACCCGGGTTTTGCCCGAGCCGGCGCCGGCCAGGATGAGCAGCGGCCCGTTCACGTGCTCGACCGCTTCCCGCTGTTGCGGATTGAGTTTCGCGAGGTCCAACCACCCAGTTTAACCGGGCAGCTTCGAGCACCCTTGGTCGGATATGTGCAAAAGGCGGCGCAGTCCGCTAGCCCATTGAGTTGCCGAGGGCGGCTTGGCCAACCGGCAGATCGATGGCGTGGAGAGGGTAAAAAAGGCAGTGCTCCGGGCGTCGGTTGGGCAGACAGGTCCGGGCACCACTGTCTGGATCCTGTAAAAAAATATTCCCTGCAGATTCCCTGCGAATTCCCTGCCAGGCGGCAAAAATCAGGATTTCGGGCAGAAACATGTAACAGATAAGTTATCAAAATTTTTGCGGGAAAAAATTCCCTGCGGAATTCCCTGCCCAGGGAATTTCGGCCGTTCCGGAGGTGAATCTGAGTTGCACCTGTTTCGGGGCAATTTCTGAGGCAGAGTCTTGAAAAAGCCGGGTTCTTCTCTGCTATACTTACGGCGCGTTAGATGCACGGTTGTGAGCGGTCCTCGCCTTAAAGCTGGTCCTGCCTGCAGTATCTTCCGATTGACATCTCAGCGTAATTTCCAAGATTAAAAGGATTAGAGAGCAACACTATGGAACAAGGTACAGTGAAGTGGTTCAACGACGCGAAAGGCTATGGATTCATCAGCCGCCAGAATGGCGAGGATGTCTTCGTGCACTTTTCGGCAATTCAGGCCAACGGCTTCCGCAGCCTGAAAGAAGGTCAGCCGGTGCAATTCACCGTCGTTAAGGGCCCCAAAGGTTGGCAGGCAGAGAGCGTCCAACCGCTCTAATCCTGGAATACCGAGACAAAAGGGCGGCTTTGGCCGCCCTTTTTCATTTGAAAAAAGGCATTCAGCAGTCGGCTTTCGGCTGCAAAATTGGAGCTGTAAGAGGTGCTATTCGGTGCCGCCCTTTGAAGAGTTCTGGTACCGGCTTCAGCTTGAATTGGCGACTTGGACAAGAATCCGCAACTGGACGGAGCATGGCGGTTATACGTCAAAGGAACGCTGGATCTGCTTCCAAGCTCGCAGTTACTTGGCTTGTTCTGAAAATCAAAAACGCTGGGTTGATCCACACTTGGGCTTATTTGGGCGAAACTGGATTGTATGCAGCAATTTGAGAGGGAATGGGTTCTGCAAAGTTTCAAAAGAAGAATTTCGAAACGTATATGATCAGTGGACAAAATACCGTAACGGCCAGATTAAGCGAGCTGACCTCGGCAAGTCAGGGGTTTCTTCTTACACAATCTCCATCCTGAAGTGGTTTGAGGATCTTCCCGAGGACACTCCAGCTGCCCTGGCTTTGGCAACAAAGGCCAATTGAACCCGTCGAATGGTTCAAAGGGCAATCTTTCTCGTCGTAGCCGAATGCCGAAGGCCGAGTGCCGACCGCCTCTCTGAGAACTGATAGCTGCCCTCTGATAATCTATATACCTCCCGGAAAACTCACGGAGAGGCTCCGTGTGCCCCGGTGATCCAAAGGAAAAGAAGTGAAGGAAAAGATCCACCCCGCCTACAACGAAATCCGCGTGATGTGCGCCTGCGGAAACTCATTTACTACGCGTTCCACCCACAAGGGCGATATCCACCTGGAAATCTGCTCGAACTGCCATCCTTTCTTCACCGGCAAACAGAAGCTGGTCGATACCGCTGGACGCGTTGAGCGCTTCCGCCGTAAGTACGCAAAGGCGGAACAAGCAGCAAAAACAGGAACCAAGTAAAAAGAGGGAACAGGGGACAGGTTACAGGGGACAGAAACGCTCTGGCCGACGCACGCTTAGGCCTTATGTCCGCTGCCATGGCCTAAGCGGTACTTTTGCTTTTCCCTGTGCCCTGTCCCCTGTAACCTGTTCCCTATGCGTAAGTCCTGGGACAATCCTGTCAATCACACGATGCCGGAAGGGGTCTGTGTGCCTGCTGAAGTGCAGATTGGGAATGTCCGGGTGCGTCCTGCAACCATTCTTGCGCCGATGGCGGGGGTTACGGATACGGTGTTCCGGCGCTTTATCCGGAATGCCAGCGTCTTCTGCCAGGCCGCTCAAGAGCATCCGCCGCTACTGCAGCGGGTTCTGTCGGATGGTGTCGAGGCGCCAATCAGCAACTTTCAGTCCGGCTGCGGGCTGATCATGACCGAGTTCACCTCGGCCGACGGACTGGCGCGCTGCCGCGAGTCGCGGCGCAAGCGGTATCTCACGTTTTATGAGGACGAGCACCCGATCTCAGCGCAGCTGTTTGGTTCCGATCCCGCCATTGTCGCGGACGCCGCCCGCGTGGTCGAAGACCTCGGCTTCGATCTCGTCGATCTGAACCTCGGGTGTCCTGCGAAGCGCGTGGTCAAGTGCAATGGCGGTTCTGGACTGCTGCGCGACTTGCCGCAAATTCGCCGTATTTTTGAGGCAGTTCGCACTGCGGTGAAAATTCCGTTCACCGTGAAGTTTCGCATCGGCTGGTCGGACGCGGAGATTGTCTGCGTAGAACTTGCGCGACTGGCGGAAGATT